>JBJEIL010000148.1:0-5243 GCA_051876995.1 Methanobrevibacter sp.
ATGATATTTTATAATTTTATCAGGGTCAGTTACAGCAAGATTTTCAATCTCTACTCCACCTTCAGCACTTGCCATGATAATAGGTTTCTTAGTGGATCTATCTGTGGAAACACTTAAATAGAATTCTTGTTGAATATCTGCTTTCTCTTCAATTAATAAACTTTTAACAGGTTCTCCTTTGATTTTACTACTTAAAAGGTTATCTGCAATGTCATAAACATCTCCAGGATGATCTGCAAATTTAATTCCACCAGCTTTACCTCTTCCACCAACTAAAACCTGGGATTTAATAGCTACAGCGCAACCCATATCTGTTGCAATATCAACAGCTTCTTCTGGAGAATATGCAACATGACCCTTTAAGGTTTTAATTCCATTATCTCTAAATAGTTTCTTTGATATATATTCAAAAAATTTCATGTAAACATCCCTATTAATCTTCCACTATCCTCATTCCTGCTTCAAAAGCTTGTATATTTTTCTTTTCAGTTCCTTTAGGAACACTGTCAAGAACAGATTGACGAGCAGCTTCTTCAGAAACAATTCCAGTAGCTTTGGTAATAGCACCAACCATAACAATATTAGCTACAATCTTAAGACCAATTTCATTGACTGCTGTATCAGTTGCCCTTGCATGATAAACTTTAAGTTCACGTTTTTCAATAAAATCTTTAATATCTTCTTCCTCAACCATGTCAGGATCTATAATCAAGGTTGCACCTTGTTTTAAATCTACCATATATTTAAGCAAAGCTTCATGAGACATTGCAACCAATATATCTGGATTTTCAACCTTCGGATAATCAATATCCTCATCACTTATAACGACTTCACATCTTGAAGCTCCTCCACGAGCCTCAGGACCATAAGACTGAGTTTGAACAGCATTAATATTATCAAATAAAGAAGCAGCTTTACCGATAATAATACCTGCCAATATAACACCCTGACCTCCAAAACCTGCTATTCTAATTTCTTTTCTCATAAAAATATCTCCCATTAATTCTATTTATTCCCCGGATTCCTCTTCATCATCAAAAGATTTTAAAAAAGCTGAACGTCTAAGGGTTTCTTTACCGTAATTTTCTTTAGACAATTCCTGAATATTATCAGTAAATTCGAAACTTGATTTATTTACAAATTCTCCAATAACGATTTTTCCTTCAAGTTCATGCTCGCTCATAAGTTTAGTATTGTTAATATATATTGAAGATTCTTTAAGGAAGTTAATCATACTTACAGGAGTTTTCATCTTATTTTTTCTTCCAAAGTAAGTAGGGCATTGGGATACAATCTCAATAAATGAGAATCCCTTATTTTTTAATCCTCTTTCAATAGATTTTGCTGCACTTTCAACTTGAGCAGTAGTCCATCTTGCAACATAGGTTGCACCAGCTGCAGCCACAAGTTCAGCTAAGTGGAATGGTTTATCCCTATTTCCATAAGGTGCGGTAGAACCGAAACTACCTTTCGGAGAGGTTGGACTGATCTGACCACCGGTCATTCCATAAATATTGTTGTTAATACATATGACAGTAAGATCAATATTTCTTCTTGCAGCATGGATCAAATGGTTTCCACCAATAGATGCACAGTCACCATCACCAGTAAAGACGACAACATCCAAATCAGGATTTGAAACCTTTAAACCTGTTGCAAAACTTAATGCTCTTCCATGGGTTGTGTGAAGTGAATCACATTTTACATAACCAGGAATTCTAGAGGAGCAGCCAATACCGGATACCATAGCTACATTATCAATATCTAGGTTCGCTTCCTCCATACCTTTAAAGAATGTATTGATAATAGTACCGTTTCCACATCCTGGACAGAATATATGGGGTAATCTATCTTCTCTTAAATATTGAATATAACGAGCCTCAGCTCTTTTTGGTTTTTCAAAATCATCATTAATAGTATATTCGTCAATCTCTTCAGCCATCTTAATTACCTCCAACAGACTTAATTACAGATAATATTTCTCCAGGTTTATGAAGCTCTCCACCAATCTTACTTAAAAGATGTACCTCTGCGTCACCCTGGGATACCCTTTCAACTTCATGAACCATTTGGCCTAAGTTCATTTCAGGTACAATCACATGTTTTGCAGATTCGCAAACGGCCTTGACTTTCTCATCTGGGAATGGCCATGGAGTATCAATTTTTAAATATCCTGCTTTAATACCTTCTTCCCTTGCCTCTTTAACAGCGGTAATAGTTGATCTTACAGGAGCCCCATAGGCTACAATTACTATATCTGCGTCATCTAAGTATTCACCTTTAACATGTGTGATTTTATCCCTATTTTTTAAAACCTTATTACATAATCTTTTTACAAGTCTTGCATGAGTTTTAGGGTTATTAGTATCAGGATAACCTCTTTCATCATGAGTTAAACCGGATACATGAACATTATAACCATCACCAAATGCAGGCATAGGATTTGTTGCATTTTTCCTATTTTTAAATGGCAAGAAAGTATCGGTATCCATTGTAGGTTCTTTTCTTGCTGTAATTTTAACCTCTTCAGGGATTGTAATTTTCTCCCTCATATGACCGATGGATTCCTCGGTTAATAAGAATACCGGAACTCTGTATCTTTCAGCTAAGTTAAATGCTTTGATTGTGAAATCAAAATATTCCTGAACTGAAGAAGGAGATAATGCAATAGGCTCATAATCACCATGGGAACCCCAACGTGCCTGCATCATATCACTTTGACTTGCCATAGTAGGTTGGCCTGTAGAAGGAGAACCCCTCTGTACATCAACAATTACAAGTGGTGTTTCAGTCATAAATGCATAACCTAAATTTTCCTGCATAAGTGAAATACCGGGACCACTAGTTGCTGTCATGGATTTGGTACCGCCCCAACTAGCACCAATAACTGCACCCATTGATGATATTTCATCTTCCATCTGAACAAAAGAACCTCCATACTTTGGAAGTAATCTAGCCAAGCTCTCAGCTACTTCAGTAGAAGGAGTAATAGGATAACCTGCAAAGAATCTGCAGCCCCCTTTAATTGCACCAAGTGCACAAGCTTCATTACCTTGAATAAATAAGTTTTCTACCATTTTATAAACCTCTCTGTAGAATTTTCCTAAAATCTTAAAATTAATCTAAATAAACTATGAAATCATCTATTAAAAAATTAAATCGTTATATTTTCCTTTTTGCAAAATTCGGATTAAACGCATAAGTATTATTCTTATTCATCCACCAATGTTCTGGAACATTTACTAATATTGCTTGATCAGGACATAATAATTCGCATTCTTTACAATTAGAACATTCTTTTTCATTAGTAGGAATAGGTAAAAATACTCCTTTCTTATTTGCTTTTTTGGAAACAGTGTAAACATGTTTATGACATGTGTTTACACATAATAAACATCCTTTACATAAATCAGGATCAATATATATCATAAAAATCTCCTTAGTTTTCCATAATGAAAAATCAATATAAATTCATATTAATTATATATATTATTATATACATTTAAATAATTTTTTAATATTTGGTAGTATTTATAAAAAAACAGGATAAAATCGAATAATCATACCATAAACCAATATTAGTTTAAAATAATTAAATGGAAAATATAACTATAGAAATAATAAGAATATTAAATTGAAAAAAAATTAAGAAATAATTAAAAATATTATAAAAAACTGTTTTAGAAATGATAAAATGATTGATATAAACATACCCATATCAGATAAGGAACTTAATCAGTTAAAGATAAATGATAAGATTCTAATTAATGGAACCATATACACTGGAAGGGATGCGGTACTTCCTAAATTAGCGGAAATGATTAGAAATAATGAGGACATTCCAATAGATATAAAAGGAAGTGGGATCATGCATACCGCAGTAAGTGATGCAGGTATAGCTACCACAACATCCAATAAAAGGGACATAGAATCAAACATCCCCATACTTTCAAAGGCAGGTGTTAAAATCCATATTGGAAAAGGCGCATTAGACAATAAAACAAGGGATGCCCTTTTAAAATACAATTCCATATATGTGGTATCTCCTCCTGTTGCAGCCCTTTTAACAGATTCTGTAATATCAAAGGAATGTGTTATGTTTAAAGAGGAAGGAATTGAGGCCTGTTTTAAATTAGAAGTTAAAGATTTACCTGCAATCGTTGCAATAGCCAATGGTGAGAGCATATTTTAGGCAAAAATAGAATTTTATATAAAAAATAAAAAAATAATTAAAATTATGGACTTAAGGTTTGAGTACCAGTCCTGGTTTCTAAAGAGAAGTCATAGTAATTTACAACACCATTATACCTTACCTTAATACGAGCACTATCCGGATATTCTGGCATTGGAGTATTATCTACAGCCTCAAAAGCTAAATCATTAGATAGTTTATAAGACTGTTCACTTGGACTGTTTAAAGCCCCGCCATCTCTATAATACCAAACTGTTACATATACATCATCAAGATAATTACCGTTTGCAAAGTTTAATGTAACGCTTTCACCTGTATCGGGATTACCATCTGAATAGAATGACGCTGAATTGAGTTCAAGACCACTGCCAGAGGATGAAGCGGAGGTGCTACCATTATTTCCAACATTAGAACCATTGGTACTATTTTGAACCACATTTGCCTGGGAATCATCACTGTTAGAATTATTGTTGTTTACTATCACAATAGATGCACAGATTACTGTAACACAAACAATAACACAAACACAGATAACAATCAACTGATTTCTTTCCATCGATTCACCTCCTTATAAAAACCATTAAACATAAAATTAGTTAGTTAATTTTTTATAAAAAATTTTATTTATATCTATCTAAAACATTAAATAGTTTTCAGATAGAAATTGTTTACTAGAAAAAAGACCAAATGAATAAAGATAGAAAAAAATATTAATAGTTTTCAGATGGACTCTTAATATTTATATTATTATAAAGTCAAGGCATTAATATGCAAAGAAAGGGAATAGCAAACCTACCGATGCATACAGGACATGCACCTAGATGGTTATGGACAAGGATGGTAAAGTTATCAAAGGCCATAAGTGAAGTCATACTTGAAGAATATGGGCAGAAAGAGCTTTTAGAAAGAATCTCAGATCCATATTGGTTTCAAAGTTTCTCATGTGTTATAGGATTTGATTGGCATTCCTCAGGTACAACCACCACAACATGCGGTGCACTTAGAGCTGCACTTACACCTGAAGACCACGGCATAGCTGTATTAGGTGGTA
>JBJEIL010000149.1:0-5172 GCA_051876995.1 Methanobrevibacter sp.
CTTTTTTCAGGTATTTTTTATTGTTTCATTTTTTAATCATTCTATTATTTTGACATTTTCTTATTTTCATGACCCTAGTTTATTTAGATATGCTTCTGGAATATTATCAAAATAAACTTATTTTATACAATTGATAATGATACATTATTTTTATTGTAAAATTTATAAACTTTTATTTCAAAACAATAAAATCTTTATTATAGATTAAATATAATATTAATATTATTCAATTTTTTTAGGTTGGTTTTATTATGACTAGTATTCTATGTTTAGTTGACGGGGAACATTATCTTCCTGTTACAAAATCTGCTATTGTATCAATTAATAATATTGAGGATTTTGAAGTAATAGGTATGGTTTTTATTGGAGGAACTGAAAAACTAAAAACAGATAATCCCAAGGCATATTCTGAAATGATGGGCTTTCCAGTTTATTTTGGTGAAGATGAAAATGAAATTCCATATGATTTAATTAGCAAAATGATTAAGAAATATAGTCCGGATATTGTAATGGACTTATCTGATGAACCAGTGCTTGATTATTCTAAAAGGTTTAAGATAGCATGTAATGTTTTATCTTTAGGATGTATATATGAGGGTCCTGATTTTAAGTTTGAGCCACCTACCTTTGATGATATTCTTGAAAAACCATCTCTTAAAATATTGGGTACAGGTAAAAGAATTGGTAAAACTGCAGTAAGTACTTATACTTCACGTTTAATAGCTAAAAATCAATATAATCCCTGTGTTGTAGCAATGGGTAGAGGGGGACCTGAAGTACCGGAAATTGTTCGTGGCGATGAATTTGAAATTACTCCGGGATTTTTAATGGAACAATCTGAAAAGGGAGTTCACGCTGCAAGTGATCATTGGGAAGATGCATTGATGAGTAGAGTTTTAACTATTGGTTGTAGACGTTGTGGTGGTGGAATGTCTGGTGAGGTTTTCATGACTAATATGTTGGAAGGAGCTAGGATTGCAAATAAACAGGATAAAGATTTTCTAATATTTGAGGGTAGTGGAGCAGCTATACCTCCTATTAAAACAGATAAAAATATTGTACTTGTTGGAGCTAATCAGGATATAATTAATATTACAAATTTCTTTGGTCCATATAGAATTGGTATAGGTGATTTGATTATTCTTACTATGTGTGAGGAGCCATTAACCCCACAGGTTAAAATAGATGAGATAATTGAATTTATACAGGGTATCAAACCAGAAGTGGAAATCATTCCTACGGTCTTTAGACCGAAACCATTAAAATCTATTAAAGGTAAGAGAGTTCTTTTTGCAACCACTGCACCAAATGCCGTTAAGGATAAACTTGTGGAATACCTTGAAAGGGTTTATGAATGTGAGATTATAGGTACAACACCCTATTTATCCAACAGACCTTTACTTAAAAAAGATATTGGAAAGTATATAAATGATGTTGATTGTATGTTGACTGAACTTAAAGCTGCTGCAGTTGACGTTGCAACAAAAGAGGCTATTAATGCAGGTTTAGAAGTAGTTTACTGTGATAATATACCAATTGTAATAAAAGGTGATTATCCAAATCTAGATGATGCTATTTTAAATCTTGTAGATTCTGCTATTTCAGATTTTAATGATAACTGATTGTTCAATTATTGATTCTAATAGTTATATCGTTTTTATATTCAATTTTTTAAGAAAACTTATTATTTTTTTTATTTTAGTCAAAAATTATTAAATTCATTTTTTATATAATAAATAAACTTTTAAATAAAAACTAACTATTTTTTTCACCGTTTTTTTATAAAATCTTTAAAAAATTTGCTCAATTATCAATTCTTAAAAAAATGTAAATAATCTAGTATATGAAGTTTATCTAAATTAATCCTTATAAGATTGGAGTAATATGTCGAATAAATCATCTATCATAGAATCTGATTCTAAATCTAGGAAATTTAATCCCTTTTCAGTAATTCCATCGGGTGTACAAACAGTATTAATTAGATTATCACAGTTGTCTTCACTATTTAAACTATCTTTACTTAAAACTTCACTTGTTCCTATTAAGGTTTTGAGAATTAAATATTTACACTCATCATAATCTAAATCTGAATGGTCAAATCCATATTCTGCAAATTTTTTAACAATTAAAGAAATGTAGGCTGGAGCACAACTTGTAAGTATAGTGGCTATTTCAATGTCTTTTTCTGATGGAAGAATTTTTACATATGAAAAATTATTAAACATATTCTCTAAACTTGTAGAATCAAGGAAATTAACTTTGGAATTATGAACTATTAAACTAATTCCCTTTTGTTTATCACTTTCTGTAAAACTTGAGGATATGGTTGGAATAACTAAACTTACAGATCCATCATATACCTTTCCAATATCTTCAAAGCTAATTCCTGCACAGGTATGAATCAGATGTTTGGATTCTAGATTTTCTTTAATTTCACTAATCACATTTAATAAATCATTACTTTCAACAGATATGATGATTTTATCCGCTTTTTTAGAAAGCATTAAGTTATCATCTGTAATTTCGATATCTGGATAATAGTTTTTTATTGTATCTAATTTCTCGATTTTTCTATTTGATATGATCAGTTCATCTTCGTTAACAATATTGTTTTTTAGTAGATTTTCACTAATCATCTTTCCAATATTTCCATATCCTATTATTCCAATTGTCATTATATCCCTTTAAAATCTTTGTCTCTTAAATTTTATTTGATGTTTTAAATCTCTTTAATTTTTCTGGAATTCAAATTCAATAGTTTTAATTTTATTTTTATAATATATGTTTCAGTGTTTATATTAAGAAATTTCTTTAATGTTTTAATAATCTATATCAAATGGTTCTGTAGTAACGATTTTAGGTAATTTGCCTATAGTACCAACTAACTGGCCAATGGTAATTAAAACTCCCCCATAATAATCTTTATATTCTTCAGCACTTTCAAGACCATTTGCCATTCCCTCCTCATCACTTTTACCATATACGTCATTGGCTATTCTTGTTGCAAGACCATCACAAATACTTGCTTTCGGACCTACAACAGTAACGGATTCTGAATTTCCAAAACTTATGGAATGTCCAACAGTTGCAGATGAGGTACAGATTCCAAGAGCCTTATCTCTTGCTTTTAATTTAAATCCAATGTCCCTTATAGTGTTTGAATAGATACCACAAACCATAGGCTTATTATTAATAATGGCTATATCTCCCCCATTTTCTATAGAACTTAATTTTGTACCTTTATTAACAAGATAATTTAAAGATAATTCGGATATTGTCCCTGCTACAGTTGCCATAGGCCCTACATTACTTATTTTACTTGCATGGTACATAATGTTGATAATACTTGAATTATCTTCTGGTTTTTCATCTAAAGGTTCAAGTCTATTTATAAAATTGGGATTTGTATAGATATATCTTTTTAAATCTTTTCTTATTGTCCGAATATAGTTTTCTAGATCATGATTTAAAATATCTGATATAAGTCTAATGTGGGTTTCTTCAATATTTATATGTTGAATATTTTTTCTATTCATTTTAATCATTTTTTAAATTTAAATTGATTGGTTTGTATTGAATTTGACTTGTTTAAACATTATTTTTTTGTATTAATATTGAATTTGAATTGTTGATTGATTCAAACTTATTTAAACATTATTTAAAATATAAATTTAATTAAATAAATTCCTTTTGGATAAATCAAATTCTCTTTTTCTTATTCTATCAATACTTTTATAAACTATTAGATTTTAATTATTAATTAATTTTATAATATTATTTTTAATTAATGGTGAAATAGAATATGAAAGCTTTTAATTTTCTTTTAAAAGATAGAGAATCAAAACCTCGTAATAAAGGTATAACTATGGTTTTGGATAAAGGATTAGGATATGAAACTGCTAAATGTTTAATGGAATTAGCAGGGGAATATGTGGATTATTTAAAATTCGGTTGGGGCACTACCGTTGTTCAAGATGAACATATTGTTAAAGCTAAAATTAAAATGTATAAAAAATATGATATTAAACCATATACTGGCGGAACATTATTTGAGCTAGCATATTTGAATAATAAGATTCCTGAGTTTTTTGATGAAGCTAAAAGATTAGGTTTTGATACATTAGAAATATCTAATGGTTCTACCGGGTTGTCATATGATAAAAAATTAGATTATATTGAGGAAGCTGTAAGCAATGGTTTTCATGTCTTGTCAGAGGTTGGTAAGAAAAATCCAGTTCTTGATAAGGATATTACTCTTGATGAGAGAATACAACATATGGAAAATGAATTAAATGCAGGTTCTAGTAAAGTTATTGTTGAAGCAAGAGAAGGCGGAAAGAATATTGGAATATTTGATGAGGCAGGTAAACCTAAAGATGATGAGATAGATTATATTATAAATAACATGTCTGATCCTGATAAAATTATATGGGAGGCTCCTCAAAAAGATCAACAGGTTTATTTTGTTTTAAAACTTGGTCGTGATGTTAATTTGGGAAATATTCCAACAGATGATATTATATCCCTTGAAACAATAAGATGTGGATTAAGAGGAGATACCTTAGGTAAATTCTAAAGAATTTATTTTTTCTTATTGTAAGTGTAACCTTACATTTTTTTTAAATCTTATTTTTATCTATTTTTTAATAAAACCCTTAAAAATCTATAAAATTTATAGATATGCTTATTTTATTCATAATTTTTTAAAATGATTATGTAATTAAATTGATTATTTGATAATAATATTTATTTCATTGTTATAATTTTATGTTAAAATGATTTTTTGTAATCTTAAGTTAACATTTTGGGCTGAAAAGTAATATTAAGCTTACATACGTGCTAAAAATCTTTATATACTTTGAAGAATTATTATTAACTATGTATTTTTTATTTTAGTATTTGTTTAATTTTGTTTTAAAAATAAATATTAAAAATCTAGGAGTGTATTTACTTGGAGAGAACTATTGAAAATATTAATGAAAAAATTGAAAATGGTGATGTACAAGTTTACTCAGCATCTGAATTTAAGGAATCTATCCGTAGTGGTGATGTGCCTTCATTTGAAGAGGTTGATGTTGTAACTTGTGGAACCTGTGGGATAATGAGTGGTACATCTGCTATTTTTAACATTATTGTTTCAGAACCTGGTTCATTTAAAAAAGCCAATAAAAT
>JBJEIL010000150.1:0-24191 GCA_051876995.1 Methanobrevibacter sp.
AATAACTATAAACTCTACAGCAGGTCCTGTTGTTGTCAGCGGATTTAATATTAACAATACCAGAACCGATGGTATTGTAATTGAAAATGCCTCCAATATCACAATTTCACAGAATACTATTACAAGTAAATCTAATGGAATTAAGGCGATAAAGGTGGAAAACCTTAATATTATAAATAACAATATTGTTGGGAATTCTAAATCCGCGGCTTCAATTTCAGAAGGAAATAATATTAACATTTCTAATAACCTAATTCGTAATAATGATTATGGTATTGGTTTGGCTCAAAGTTCTAATATTAAAATATGGAATAATTCAATATTGAACAATACAAAGGGTGTATACTCTTCTGTTGAGTTGAATAATTATATTTATTCTGAAGGGGCTAGTAACCTTAGTATAATGTATAATACCGTTAAAAACAATCATAATGGTATTGAACTGGAAGATGCAGGTAGTGGTATTCAAATATTAAATAACACTATCTCAAATAATATCAATAAGGGTATTAGCTTAAATAAAGTAGGTTCCAATACAATTACCCAAAATGTAATCGAACGTAATAGTAATGGAATTTATTTCGGTACCTATTATATTAAACCTAAAAACCAGGATATTAGCTATAATGTTATTCAGTCTAATACTTTCAGGGATGTAAATGCTAAGGATTCATCATATGGTTTTGGAAATGATCGTTTGGAAATTGGAAATAATTGGTATGGTGGAAATCCTGCAATATGTAATAAAATTAAAACTGGTTTAATTACATTTGGGGTTAAACAAACCGGTACCAATACAGCAACAGTTACATTTTATAATCCTGATGGTTCTGTAGTAGGTTCTCTTCCTTCAAGAACTATAAGTTATAAAAACAATAATGGTAGAGTCACCTCTATCAGTACAACTGGCTCTTCTACTAAAATAAGTATCGAAGGATCTAATGGTGATAAAATCACTGTAACCATCGATAAAGCTAATCAGCAAATAACTTATCAAGCTTCAAGTGATGATTTTACAGATCCGTCATCTGGTAAAATAGACAGTGGCAATGTTAAAACTCAGGATGATGTGGATAAGAATTGGCAAAAGATTCATGGAAACGGTGGAAACTCCGGTACTGATACTGGAGGAAATTCCGGCGGAAATTCAGGTGGAAACTCTGGTGGAAATGGAACTTCCAACAATCAGGGAAATGGTGGATCAAATTCCGGTTCAAATTCCAATAGTGGAATATCTGGTTCTAGCACTGGAGCAAATACTGCTATAGGATTTTCAACTGCCGCTACTGCTGTTGCTTCATCTGCATCTGGTTCAAGCTCATCATCAGATTCATCAATTGATGACGGAGCAGATTCTGCATCCTCTTCAAGTGATGGTGCTTCTGAATCCTCATCATCAGGTTCTGATTCAGGACCTAAATTTATTGATTTGGATGAAAACCAGGTTACTCGTATAGCTGGAGAATTTTTAGTATTCTTAATTATTTTACTAGGTTGTTACATATATTATAGAAATGATATTAAAAATTTAAGATAATTTTTTTCATTTTTCTTTATTTTTTTTAGAATTTAACTTATTTTGTTTATTTATTTTACTTTAATGATTCTTCTAATCTTATTGTTTATTTTAATTATTGATTTTTTTATAATTCCATGGGTGATGTTATTTCATTTTTTTATTAAATGTCTATTTCTTCATTTTTTTTATAATTTCATTGGTGTTTTTATTTTATTTTTTTTATTAAATGTCTATTTCTTCATTTTTTATTTCAATTAGCTATTTTATTTTTTTTTAAGTTAGATTTATTTTTAATATAAAGAATTCCTCAAAGAATTAGTTTTTAAATTTAAATTATATTATATTCATTTCTAATATTGATTATTTTAATCTTCTAAAGTCATAAAAAATATATACTATTTTTTTAATATTTATTAATGTTCATATCGTGATTTATTTAAAAATCGTTAGAAAAATAATTTAAACTTGTTATTTTTAAAAAATGATTGGATATTATGTTTTTAAATAATATAATTAGTTTTAAATCCTTATTTTTAATTATTTTTTTATTAATAACATTAATTATTTTAATGATATGTAACTGTTTACTTTAATAAAAAGGAGGATAGGTAGTGAATAGAATTAATAAAATTTATTTGGTTTTATTATTTGTGGCTATTTTATCTGTAAGTATTGGTGCTATATCTGCTGTAGACTCAGATAATGTTACTGGTGATTCACCAGAATCTAATCTATCTCTTTCTACTTCAATATTAGATTCCAATATTTTACAGGATGATAATTCTACTGTTGATACTGTATTTGTATCCGGTAATGGTAGTGATAGTGCAGGTGATGGAACTATAAATAATCCATATGCTACTATTCAAAAAGGTATTGACAATACTCCTGATGGTAAAACCTTGAATATTTCTAATGGTACTTACTACATTAATAGTTCACTATCCATTGACAAAGCCATTACAATCAATGGAAATGGACAGGTAATAATTAATGGTGGGGGTCAGACTAGGATCCTATATTTGGGTTCAAACTCAGAATTAACCATGAATAATATTGTTCTTACAGGAGGATATGCGGATAATGGTGCTGCGGTGCATGCGTCTAATATTAATCGTCAGACTACCTTTAATAATTGTACTTTTATAAACAACACCGCTACATCCTATGGTGGTGCATTTTATCAGAGGGGAAACGATAATTTTAATATTTTAACTGCAAATTCCTGTACTTTTATAAATAATAGTGGAGGTACCGGTGGTATCTTCTATGGTATTGGCTATTTAGGTTTAGGCTTATTCAACTGTATTATTTATAACAATACTGATATTCCTTATTATACCAGTGAGGGATTCTCAACTGTAATTGGTTATAACTATTGGGGAGTAAATAATCCTTCAATTTATTTAAATAAAACCTATGTAAACAATTTAAATGTTAGTAAATGGTATGTTTTAGATTTATCCTTTGATAATGATGAGATTTCTGAAGACGGAACCAGTGTATTCACACTTAAATTTTTAAATAATGATGGGGAGGATGTTTACTCTGGAATTTATATACCTTCTATCCCTGCGGAATTTTCATCAAATGGAGGTAATTTAAGCATTGCATTAGTTAATATTACAGATCACCATGTATCAGGTATATTTACACCTTCAAGTTATGGAACCTATACAATAAATGCTAAAGTTGGAAGTGGACAAGTATTGAACAAGAACATTACTGTTACTAAGATTCCTTTATATGTTTCCTCAGATGCAGAGGATGGTGAAGGTAATGGAACTTTAGCTAATCCGTATAGCTTAAATGATGCAATTAGTAAGGTGAATACAGATTCATATTACGATACCATTAAATTCCTTCCTGGGGACTATACCTTATCTGATACTATAAATGTTCTATCAAATTTAACAATTATGGCATATGACGATGGGGTTGTAATTTCCGGTGAATCTAATTATAGAATTTTCAATGTTAAATCTGGAAATACTTTAAAGCTATTTAACATTACACTAATTAATGGAAACAGTACTGATGGTGGAGCAATATACTTAGATTCTAATTCCACTCTTGAGCTTACTTCATGTGTAGTTCGAAATAATAAAGCTGTAAATGGTGGAGCTATTTATGCATCAAATTCTACAAAAGTGGATTTAAAATATAACCAATTTAATAATAATTCTGCAGATAACGGTTTAGATATCTATAATGCCGGATCTTCAATTATTAATGGTGATTATAACTGGTGGGGTCAAAATCAAGGTCCATCTAGAAATAATATTGTCTATGGAAATATTGCTGCTAGCAAATGGTTAATCGTAGATCTTAACACTACAAAAACCTATTTAAAATCCGATTCTACTGATATTATAACCATAAGATTATTATTAAATGATAATTCAAGCTTCGAAGAATTTACACCTGATTTGAAAGTTACTTTCAATTTTGAGAATAGTACTGATGATAATTATTTAAGCATGCTTGACAATTATACTTTAGAGTATGTTGTCGGTGGTGCTACAGGGGATATAAACGGTAGTGCGGTTATAGATGAGGAGACTTTAAACTTTTCATATAAATATGTCCCTACATTAGATACTATCTATGTATCCGTTGATGGAAGCGATATAGATGGTGACGGTAGTGAATCTAATCCATTTGCAACAATAGAGCATGGTCTAATATATGCTAAAAGTTTCGGATCTACTATTTATCTAAAAAAAGGAATTTATAATCTTAACTCAACAAATATAAGTGATGTAAATATCACAATCACCTCTTATAATGGTGAGGTTATATTGGATAGGGAAAATTCCTATAATATATTTAAGGTTGATTCTACTGGAAGCCTATATTTAAATGGCCTTATATTTGCAAATGGTAATGATAAAACCTATTTGAATTCTGCGATTTATGTTGATGGTGGTTATTTAAGTGTAAATAATTCATTGTTTACTAATTGTAGCTCAGGTAGCCTAGCAGGATATATCTATATTGTAGATGGAAATGGAACAATTAAAAATACAAACTTCACTAACTTGTATGTAATTGACGGTTACCGTTCATCCTCAATTGTATCACGTGGTGAAAATTCTTATTTGGAACTTGAAAATATAATGTTTGACAATAATGGATTAACTGTCAATGGCAGTTCTGCTCCATCTGGTGAGACTAGTGGAATCTTAAATTATGGCGGGGTTTTAATTGCTAAGAATACCTTGTTTAATAATTCCTATGGTAGAGCTTCATTTGTCAGGGCTGGAAATTCAAGATTTATTAATTCAAGTATTTTAAACAATCATGATGACTATCCATTATATGTATCCGAGGGGGGCATACTTTACCTTATTAATTCAACTATTGCAGGAAGTAATCACACAGCTATATCCACAGATACCTCTAATGAAAACACAATTTATGTAAATGGTTCAAACTTTACAAGAAATAAAGGTGTTAATGGTGGTGCAATTAATTCAATTGGAACTAATCTTCAAGTATATGATTCAATATTTGATTCCAATACAGCTGTAAATGGTGGAGCTATTTATACTGTTTATGGTACGGCTAATATTAGTGGTAATAAATTTATTAATAATGGTGCATCATCAAATGGAGGTTCCATTTATAGTGAAGGTTCAGATGTTATTGTAACTATTAGAAATAATACTTTTAATCAAAGTTCTGCAAATATTGGTGGTGTAATTTATTCAAATGGAATTACAACATTGTCTTCTAATATTATGATAAATCCAAATGCAAGTACTGGTAAATACATATTCAATGATTTAAGAATTGGAAATACATATATCAAAATATTAAATAATAAAACAGTGTCTGCAAGACCTAATGTTCCTTGTTCAATCAAAGCTATCTTAACCGATGATATGGGTAATCCAATTAGTGGGGAATCTATAATACTTACAGTTAATGGTGAAGACTTTGCAATTGCAGTTAACGAGGGATCAGTTTCACTAAATTATACCTTTACTAAGCCAGGTATCTATTTGATAAATGGTACCTATAATGGTAGCAGAGGCTATGATGTAATTGAATCTGACGGTGCTGTAAATGTTTCAAATAATCAAACAGGTCAGACCATTATAGCAGACAATCTTGTAAAGATTTATAAAAACGCTACTAAATTCACTGGATTGTTTTTAGATAAGAATGGTAATCCTTTAGTTAATATTCCTGTAAGCTTTAAGATCTCAGGTGTTACTTATGTAAGGTATACCGATGCTAATGGTTTTGCTGGTTTGAATATTAATCTTAGGCCTGGTGTTTATCCTATTGTTGTTAAGAATTCTGTTACTGGTGAGTCTAGGTCTTATAATGTTACTGTTTTATCTCCAGTTAGGAGTAGTAATTTGGTTATGTATTATAAGAATGGTAGTCGTTTTGTTGTTAGGATTGTTGGTTTGGATGGTGGTCCTGCTTCTGGTGTAAGTGTTAAGTTTACTGTTTGTGGTAAGACTTATGGTAGGGTTACTGATGCTGATGGTTTTGCTAGTTTGGCTATTAATTTGGCACCTAAAAAATACACCATTATAACTACTTATGGTGATTTGAAGGTTTCCAATAGTATTAATGTTTTGTCTAGGTTAAGTGCTAGTAATTTGAATATGAAGTATCGTAGTGGTTCTAAGTTTGTTGCTAAGCTAGTGGATAATCATGGTAAGGCTTTGTCTGGCGTTAAGGTTAAGTTTACTGTTTGTGGTAAGTCTTATTATAAGATTACTGATTCTAAAGGTCAGGCTAAGTTGAACATTAACCTAAAGAGGGGTACTTATACTATTGTCACTTCTTATGGCACCATGAGGATTTCAAATAAAATTAAGGTTTCATAGGGTTTTTTTTAAATAACTCTATTTTCTATTTTTTTTAAGTTTCTTATTTATCCTATTTTTAATTAAAATCCTATTTTGATATGTAAATAATTAGATAATCTTTTTTTAATTCAATTTTTTTTAATAAATGCAAAAACTTATTTAAATTAAATTACTAAATAACTAAATAATGATGTTTGATGATGATGAAATATTAGCTAATGAAGAAGTATTATATGAAGGGAAACCTAGTTTCATATTTTTCTGTAAAGATGTTATAATAGGTTTTATTCTAATATCTTTTATATTAGGTAGTGCTATGACTGTAATCAGTTCTATTTCTAATATGCAGACATATACACTTAACTTCGTTAATCGTCCTATGGCTGGTATTGTGGCTTTAGTAATATATGGAATCGTATTTCTTATCCTTATCTGGATGATTTGGAACTTGATCAAATGGTATAATATTAATTATATAGTCACCGATAGGAGAATTATTACTAAAACTGGTGTTATTAGACAAAACAAATCATATGTATCATTTAAAAATATTCAGGATATTCAAGTATCCCAAACTATTTTCCAGAAGATATTGGGCGTAGGCACTATTGAGATAATGAGTGCTTACGATAATAGTGATGTTTCATTAAAATGTATTAATGGACCAAAGGATATTGAGGAGATCATATTTGATGGAATGAACAATATATCCTCATCTTTTAATCAAGGATATCCTAATGATTATTATCAAAATCCTAACTATGGATTTAATCCTCAGAATAATATAAAAGGGGATTATATTAAAGAAAACTATCCTGACTATAATCCTGAAGAGGAATATCAGAAAGGAAGATATTATGATTCCTTATCTAATTTAAGTAACCAACCATTAGACTCTTATAATGATAATGAAATCTATTATAATGATTATCATGATCCTGATGAATTTGATGAGACCATAAATCGTGCGGTAAGAGATTTAGATGGTAACTTAAAATTTAAAGATGACAAGGTCATGGACAACAATATTCCTAGAGGATATCCCAGATCCAATATTACTTATCAGGGTCATTCCATTGAAGGTCAATATGGTAATTTATTGAACAACAAACATTCAGATAATAAAGTAGATTATAATGGTGACTATAATAATAGAAACAATTATCATAGAACCCGCCATAATGGAAAACCATATGTAAATCCTAGCAGAAATTTTGATAGTAGAGGCGGTGGAAATTATAATAGAACCTATGATAATGTAAATTATAATAGGGGCAGTGAAAATTATAATGGAAATTATGATGATGTAAATTATAATAATAGAAACAATGGAATTTATAATGGAAATTATGATAATAAAATAAATGAAGAATTCAATAGATATGATAACAGAGCTAATGAATATTTAAATGAAGATAACAGTTATCACAAACATAAACAGGAAAATCATTATAAATCTAATAATAAACATAATCGAATATTTAATAATGACTTTCATGATGCTGAAAATAACACCAGGGAACATGAAAACAGTGAAAAAACAAGTAGTGATGTTTTAGCAAAACATGCTCGTAAATTTAGAAGAAATTAATTCTTATTTTTAATTTTTTTTTAGAAATTTTTTAGGTTTTTATATGCTTTACGATTTTGATGTAGCAATAGTTGGTGGAGGACCTATTGGTTCAAGTTTAGCTTATAAGCTTGCCCTTCAGGGTATTTCCGTAGCTGTTTTTGATAAGAAGAAATTTATCGGATACCCTTTACAATGTGCCGGAATATTAAGTAAATCAGTCTATGAACTTAATGATTTACCAGATGACATAATCATTAATAAGGTTAATGGAGCATTTTTACATTCACCAAATTATACCTTAAAAGTTGAAAAAAATGAGACTGAGGCTCTAATTATTGATAGGGTAGGATATGATCAATATTTAATTAATCGTGCTGTAAACCATGGTGTTAAAGTATTTTTACAACATAAGGTAATTGATCTAAATCTTGAAGAAGGTATTATAAACACGAATAAAGGAGAATTTAAAGCAAAGATAATAGTAGGTGCTGATGGATGTAATTCAATCGTGTCTAAAATCATTGGAAATAAGTTAAAATATTCTCCAGCATGTCAATATTTAGTTAAATTAAGTGATGAGGATACCTCTAAATTAAGTTTATCTCATGTTGATGTTTTTGTAAATAATTCTGTTTTACCTGGTTTTTTATGGTCTATACCCCTTGGGGATAATCTATTTAGAATAGGTCTTTTCTCAGACAATAAAATCAAAAGGGATTCCGATATTCTAGATGACTTTTTAAACAATAGGGGGGAGTTTGAAAATAACAATCTTAACATTACCGGTTATGAGATAGTCGAGAAATATCGTGGAAATATTCCTTTTTATGATAAAAATAAGATAATTGTTAAAGATAGGGCTATTTTAATTGGTGATGCTGCAAGTCAGGTTAAACCTACAACCGGTGGTGGATTAATCTATGGATTTTCAGCTATGGACATTGCTGTAGATACAATTAAAGATGCACTTTTAAAAGATGATATGAGTGTTTTAAAGAATTATTCAAAGGAATTTAAAAAACTATACTCTGGAGAATTAAATACCGAGGTTAAGGTTCATAATACATTAAATAGTCTATCTGACAGGAATCTTGACTATCTATTTAAAAAAATTAAGGAAAACAATGGTGAGAGACTTATCTCAGAATATGGGGATATGGATAAACAATCCATTCTTGTAAAGGAAGTATTAAAAAGGGGATTGTTATTTAAAATTACTCCAAAGGTTATATCAAGTAAAATATCCCGTATTTGGAGTTGAATCCATACTTTTAGGAATGATTATATATTTATATTTTGATTTAAAATTTATTAAAAATGAATTCGTTATTTATTTAGGAGCAAAAATATGGAACTTCTTTTAATTCAATCCCAGGAACATGAATTTTTACCTATTGCAGAACTTAAAGCTGTTCTTGAAGCCGAAGATTTTAGGTGTAATATAGAAAAAATAAGACCTGGTTTAACAATTTTAAACTCAATCAATCCGGATGAGATCGATGATATTTATAAAAGGCTGGTTGAAAGGTTAGCATATACTCATCAAATCAATCAGGTAATATCCAATTCCAATTTAGATGATCTAAAAGAGGATATTTCTAAAATAGATTGGAATAATATAATTGATAAAACCTTTGTAGTTAGGGTTAAAACATTTAACAAAGATGTAAATGTTGAAGATTATGAAAGAAAGATAGGCAGTTTAATATTGGGTAACTCAGAAAACCTTAAGGTGAATCTAACTAAACCAAATACAAAAATCAGGTTAATTGTACATGAAAATACTGTTTATATCTGTATGGAAAAATATGTTTTAAATAAAAAGTATTTCCAGGATTTTAAACCTCATAAAAGACCTTTTTTCCATCCCGGTTGCATGTCTCCAAAACTTGCAAGATGTATGGTTAATCTATCTAGAATAAAGAAGGGCCAATTACTTCTTGATCCGTTCTGTGGTACTGGTGGCATGCTTATGGAAGGTGGATTAATAGGCGCAAGGGTAGTGGGAACAGATATTGACTGGAATATGAAAAATGGTTCCGCTATTAACTGTGAATATGCAGGTGTTAAGGATTATAAAACCTATCAAGTGGACATTAATGAACTTAAAATGTATGAGTTATGTGATGCAGTGGTAACTGATCCTCCATATGGAATATCCACCACTACTGGTGGCCGTAATGATTTAATCTTTAAGGATTTTTTACGTGCAATAAAAAGAAACATGAAAGAAAATGCCCTTTTAGTCATTGCTAGTCCACATTTCGTTAACATAGATCAGTTTTTAGATGAGGTAGGCTTTAAATTATTGGAAAGATACCAGATTAAAATGCATAAAAGTCTAACACGTATCATTTCTGTAATAGCTCTTGATAATTAAATCATTGAATTTTTTTTTTATTTTTTTTTTAATTTTTGAAAATAATCTTTTATTTTTCGGATTTTAAAAATTCAATTATCATTTGTAATTTACAAAGGCTCTTTTTATTTTTAAACATTTTTTTTTTAATTTTCCAATTATGGTATTTTTTATATTTTTGTAATAATTATTTCAGTCTTCCTTATCATTTAGTAATAATTTATTATATTTTCTTTATAAAATCGATTTTTTTATAATTAATTAATGATTTTTAAATATTTTATTATAATATTTTATATAAACTAGTTTTATTTACTTTTTAAAAACATGATTTTAATTTTTAGTTATTAATCTATACTAATGTATTACTTTTTAAAATATTGGTTAATTTTCTATCAAATCTTATTCTTTTCAATTATTTTTTTTTATTTAGTTTAAAAAATCGTAATGCTTCTTTTTAATTTTTTTTATTATTTTTTATTTTTTTTTATTAGATTTAAGCTTTTATATAGTTAATAATTTTATTTAAAAAAGTATTACATCTTTTTATTAAATGTTTTATTTTATTTTATTTTTAAATATTGGATTTATTATGTGTATTTAAAGTATTTTGTAGATTTTATGACTTTAAATCTAATATTTGAATTTATTTAATTGTTTTTTTATTTAATAATCTTTAAATAGTTATTACTTATTATATTAAAATGATTACTTTAATATTTAACAAAAACTTTGAGCATTGTTTAAATTTTTTAAATTATAAGAATTATCCATGTCTAATTTAAAATTAAGAATATCTTTTTAATTTATTCTTTAATAAACATTGTTTTAGTAATAAATATTTAAATATTTTAGTTTTCCATTAATTAAAATATTTTTTATAGTTGTAAAATTCTTTTATTTATCAAATTAAAAGACTTCTTTAATTTTGAATAAATATCCCCTATTGGATTTTATTTCTATTTTTTTTTTAATTGATGGGTGGTAATTTAAGATAAATTATAAAAATCACTCTTTCCCTTGAATTTTTAAAATATTAATTAAAAATTAAGAGTTCTGTCTTTAATTACTGCTATTTTCAAATTTCTTAAATTAGTTTAAATATATCCTTTTAAAAAAAATAGAGTTACAATAAATTGATAAAAAGTCAAATACATTATTTAAATTAGTTTAATTAATTTAAAATTATCTATAAATTAGTTATTTAAATAAAAAAATATGAAAATAGGTTTTAATCAATAAATTCCTGGTCTTAACTGTTTATTTTTTAAAATTTATTTTTACTATTTTTTTAATTTATAATTTTTTTTAATAGATAATAGATAATTGATTTTTTTTTTAAATGAATAAGTGTTAAATTTTCGGTGTTATAATGCCTATATATGATGATAAAATAGACTTATATGATTCTACTGGAAAATTACTTCAGGAACAAGTACCCTTGGAGAGTATTAGTCCTTTAAAGAATCAATATATTAAGAAAATTATTTTTGATGTGAAAAGATCTGTTGCAGTTAACTTAGTTGGTATTGAGAATGCATTGAAAAATGCGGCAATGGGTGGTAAAAGTAATTTTATTCCTGGAAGGGAAATGGATTTACCAATAGTTGAGAATTCTGATATAATTGGAGAAAAAATTAAAAAAATTGTTCAATCAGATGAGGATGATAATACTGTAGTTAAATCTATTAATAATGGTAATCAGTTGTTAGTTCAATTACCTACTGAAAGAATGGATGTTGCAGCTGATTATTCGGTTGCTAGTTTAGTTTCTGGTGCAGCAACTATTCAATCTATCATTGATACCTTTGATATTGACATGTTTCAAGCTCCTGCAGTTAAATCTGCAGTAATGGGTGGATACCCTCATACTGTTGATTTAGGTGGGGCTAATTTGGGAGTTCTTTTAGGACCTCCGGTTTTACTTGAAGGTTTAGGCTATGGTTTAAGAAATATTTCTGCAAACCACGTTGTAGCTATTACTAAAAAGAATACTTTAAATGCGGCTGCATTATCTTCTATTTTAGAACAAACTGCAATGTTTGAAACAGGTGATGCTTCTGGTGCATTTGAAAGAAATCATCTACTTTCATTAGCTTTTCAAGGTTTAAATGCCAATAATTTAGTTTTTCAAATTGTTAAAGAAAATGGTAAATCTGGAAATGTTGGTTCTGTTATAGACTCACTTGTTGAATATGCTATTGAAGACAAAGTAATCAGTGTTAAAGAAACAAAACCCTCTGGTTTTAATGTATATGAACCTAATGATTGGGCTTTATGGAATGCATATGCTGCAGCAGGATTACTTGCTGCAAATATTGTTAATGTAGGTGCTTCGAGAGCAGCACAATCTGTAGCATCTACTGTTTTATATTATAATGATATTCTTGAATATGAAACAGGCTTGCCAGGTACTGATTTTGGTAGAACTGAAGGAGTAGGTGTGGGATTTAGTTTCTTCTCCCATTCTATTTATGGTGGTGGAGGTCCTGGAACTTTCCATGGAAACCATGTAGTAACAAGACATAGTAAAGGTTATGCAATTCCATGTGCTGCTGTTGCAATGTGTTTAGATGCAGGTACTCAAATGTTTTCTGTTGAAAGAACTTCATCTTTAATTGGTACTGTATATAGTACAATTGATTATTTAAGAGAACCTTTAAAATATGTTGCTGAAGGTGCTGGTGAAATTAAATCATACCAAGGTGAGTAATATGGAATCAGAAACCATAAAATTATTAAAGGTAAGAGATATTAGAATTTTTCCACATAGATTTTTAAAAGCTGAAACAACGGAAAATATATTAAATCAGATTTATGATTTAGATGGAATTGTTAGAGTATTAATTCATGGTCCTTCAATTCCAAAAACTGTTACTTTTGGTCCGGTTAAAGGTTTAGCTGTAAATCATGATCAAAGAAGGAGTATTGGTGTTCATGGTAGTAAAATAGATTTAAGAGTGGCTGTTGGTGAAATTATAATAACTGTTGAAATGGAAAAATCTGATGAATTTGTTAGCAGATTAAAAAATATATTAGATGGAACTTTATCATTTGGATATCAATTAGACATTGGTAAATTTACTAAAAACCAACCATCAACTTCTGATTATATGAAATATGGTTCTAATTTAGATGCATTAAAAGATTCAAGATGTTGCGGTATGGTAGATATGAGCGCAAAAAGTTCTGATTCAATTAATTTTATTAAAGATTAAGAGTGATTTTTCATGCATAAAATACAATATAGTCCTGGTGAATCCATTATTGGAGAGAATAGGAGGAAACATTTAAATCCTAATTATAAATTAAAAAAATTAAGAGAAGTTTCTGAGGAAGATGTAGTTAATATTTTAGGGCATAGAAACCCTGGTGAAGCATATAAAACTGTACACCCTCCTTTAGAAGAGATGGATTCTGATGATGATGTAATTAAAGAAATAGTTGAACCTACCCCCGGTGCAAAATCTGGTATTAGGGTAAGGTATATTCAATTTGCAGATTCTATGTATAATGCTCCAGCTCAACCTTATGATAGGGCTAGAACTTATATGAGAAGATATAGAGGTGTAGATACCGGTACTTTGTCTGGAAGACAAGTTATTGAAGTAAGAGAATTAGATTTAGAAAAAATTTCTAAAGAATTAATTGAAACTGAACTTTTTGATCCAGCTAGATCTGGAATGAGGGGGGCAACGGTACATGGTCATTCATTAAGATTAGATGAAAATGGTTTAATGTTTGATGGATTACAACGTTACAAATTTAATGAAGAAACAGGTCATGTAGAATATGTTAAAGAACAAGTAGGAATTCCTCTTGATGAGCCTGTAGATGTAGGTGCACCTTTAGAAGATGATTTACTTAATGAAATTACAACTATTTATAGGTCTGATAATGTTGGTTTAAGAGATGATAAAGAGGTTGTAGATGTTGTAGAAAATATTCATCTTGCTCGTACATTAGGTGGATTTGGTTTAGATGTATTTAAAAATGATTTGAAAAAAAGGTTAGGTGAAGACTGATGTCAGAAGAAAACAAAGATAATCATCTTTTCTTAGATGCTCTTAATAAAAAATTTAAGGGAGATCAAAATTCAAGGAAAACAAGTTTTTACTGTTTTGGCGGATGGAAACAATCTCCAAGAAAAACAGAGTTCTTTGAAGCTGCTCAAAATGCTTCTGATAGACGTGGAGATATACCATTCTTTAACCCAGATATTGGTGTACCTTTAGGTCAAAGACAATTAATGTCTTATAAGATTTCTGGAACAGATGAATACTGTGAAGGTGATGATTTACACTTTTGTAATAATGCAGCTATTCAACAATTAACTGATGATATTAAAAGAACTATTATTGTTGGAATGGATACTGCTCACTCAGTTCTTCAGGAAAGATTAGGTGTAGAAGTAACTCCTGAAACAATTAATAATTATATGGAAGTTATTAATCACGCATTACCTGGTGGAGCAGTTGTGCAAGAACATATGGTAGAAGTAGATCCTGCTATTGCTGAAGATTGTTATGCTAAAATATTTACTGGTAATGATTCATTAGCTGATGAACTTGATAAAAGGGTTTTAATAGATATTAATAAAGAATTCCCTGAAGAACAAGCTGAAATGCTTAAAAAATATATTGGAAATAAAACTTATCAAGTAAGCCGTGTTCCTACTATTGTAGTAAGAGCTTGTGATGGAGGTACAACTTCTAGATGGTCAGCTATGCAAATTGGTATGAGTTTTATTTCAGCATATAAATTATGTGCTGGTGAAGCGGCTATTGCTGATTTTTCATATGCATCAAAACATGCATCTGTAATTAAAATGGGTTCATTTTTACCTTCTAGACGTGCAAGAGGGCCTAATGAACCTGGAGGAGTTACTTTTGGTGCATTTTCAGACATGATTCAAACTTCCAGAATATCTGATGATCCTGCAGAAATTACATTAAATGTAATTGGGGGTGCTGCAGCATTATATGATCAAGTTTGGTTAGGTTCATATATGTCTGGTGGTGTAGGGTTTACACAATATGCTAGTGCAACATATACAGATAATATCTTAGATGATTTTATTTATTATGGTGTTGATTATGTAAAAGATAATTATGGTATGTGTGGTGCTGAAGCTAATATGGATGTAGTAAGAGATATTTCTACTGAAGTAACAATTTATGGATTAGAACAATATGAGACTCCAACTTTACTTGAGGATCATTTTGGTGGTTCTCAAAGAGCATCTGTAGTATCTGCTGCAGCTGGTTGTTCTACTGCATTTGCTACAGCGAATTCTAATGCAGGTTTAAATGGTTGGTATTTAAGCATGCTTTTACATAAAGAAGCACATAGTAGATTAGGTTTCTATGGGTATGATTTACAAGATCAATGCGGATCTGCAAATTCATTTTCTATTAGAAGTGATGAAGGTTCTATTCATGAATTAAGAGGACCTAACTATCCTAATTATGCTATGAATGTAGGACATCAACCTGAATATGCAGGTATTGCACAAGCACCACATGCAGCTAGAGGGGATGCATTTGTAGTAAATCCTTTAATTAAGGTAGCATTTGCTGATGATAGTTTAGCATTTGATTTTAAAAATCCAAGAAAATGTATTGCAAAAGGTGCTTTAAGAGAATTTGTTCCAGATGGTGAAAGAACTCCAATAATTCCTTCAAGATAATTTAAATAATTTAAATATTTTATTTTATTTAATTTATCTATTATTTTTTTAATTTATTTTTAAGAGTTTTTTAATTATTCTTTTTTTTTAAGAAGTTTATGTATTTTTTTTATATTTGCTTTAAAAACTAACTTTTTTTTATTTTTAGAATTAATTCAATTTGTTTTAAAAATTGATTTGATTTGTTCTATTAAATTATTGACTTATTGGTTTTAAAATATATTTCTGCTTATTTTTAATGATTAACTTTTTTTAGCCTTACATTTGATTTAATGTTCCTCCTTTTTAAGATTTTATATTTTACATAGTTTTATTTTTTACTTTTTTTAAAGTTTTATACAAAATTTTATAAATGTAAATAATAATAAATCTATTTGATAATTCATTTTTTATATTTAAAAAATTTATTATAGTGATAAAATGAAAATCAATGTATTAGATACAACTTTAAGAGATGGAGAGCAGACTCCAGGTGTTTCTTTAACATCAAATGAGAAATTAAGAATAGCAAAGAAATTAGATGAAATTGGAGTAGATATTATTGAAGCAGGTTCAGCTATTACTTCAGAAGGAGAAAAAGAAGCTATTCGTCAAATTACTCGTCAAGGTTTAAATGCTGAAATATCAAGTTTTGCACGTTCTCTTCAGGGGGATATCGATTCATGTATTGACTGTGATGTGGATTGTGTAAATCTTGTTGTATCTACTAGTGATATTCATATTAAATATAAATTAAACTCAAGTCGGGATGAAGTTATAGGGAATATGGTTTCAAATATAGAATATGCAAAGGATCATGGTTTGATTGTTGAACTATCTGCCGAGGATGCGACAAGAACTGATTTCGAATATTTGAAGAAAGTATTCCAGACAGCATTGGATACAGGTGCTGACAGATTATGTCCATGTGATACCGTAGGAGTACTTACTCCTGAAAAGTCTTATGACTTCTATGATAAACTGTCCTTTTTAGAAGGACCTTTAAGTGCACATTGTCATAACGACTATGGTCTTGCAGTTGCAAATACTCTGGAAGCTATACGTGGTGGAGCAACAGTAATTCATGGAACCATAAATGGTATTGGTGAACGTGCAGGTAATGCGTCTTTGGAGGAGATTGTAGTTGCATTGAACAATCTTTATGAGGGAAAATATACTACCGATATTAAAATTAATCAGTTATACAATGCCTCAAAATTAGTGTCAAGAACAACCGGGGTATATCTTCAACCTAATAAAGCTATTGTAGGTGAAAATGTGTTCGCACATGAATCAGGTATACATGCCGATGGTGTGATTAAGAATGCATCGACCTATGAGTCAATTACTCCTGAATTATTAGGCCGTCACAGAAAATTTGTGGTAGGTAAACATACAGGAACCAAGGGATTAAAGAACCGCCTTAAAGAACTGGGTATTGATGTTGATAAGGAACAGCTACTTGAAATTTTTAGGCAAGTTAAAGACTTCTCTGATAAAGGTAAATGTTTAACTGATGTGGATCTTCAGGCTATTTCTGATAAGGTTCTTGAAAAGGATATGAAACAGAAAGTAAATCTTGAAGAGGTAACTGTAGTGTCAGGTAATAATGTTACACCTACCGCATCTGTAAAACTTAAAACAGGTGATTCTGAAATTCTAGAATCCAGTACTGGTTTAGGTCCTGTTGATGCTGCATATAATGCAGTCAAAAAATGTCTCAATGAATTTTCAGATGTTGAATTGGAGGAGTTCCACGTAGATGCAATTACAGGTGGTGCAGATGCACTTATTGATGTAATTACCAAAGTAAGTTTGGGGGATAAGGTAATATCCTCAAGGGGAACGGATTCCGATATAATTATTGCAAGTGTTGAATCATATCTCACTGGGGTTAACAGACTTTTAGAGGAAAATGATGAGGATTTATAATTGGTTTAGTTTATTGTATTCTATTAATAAATTAGAATATTTTAAATCAATATTCTTTTTTTTTGATTGGATCCATTCATTTTATTTAAATTGTGAATTTGAAATCTATTTTTAGATTTGCTTTATAGATTTAAAATTCATTTATTTATTCTAATTTACATTATAGATTTAATAGAGGTTATTTATTTGGACAATATTACAGACAATATTAAAATAATAGGTTTTACAAGTGAGATTGATGATGTATCTAAAACATTAAAAGATATTGATAAGTTAAAAGATCAGTGTTGCGATGGGGTTGTTATTCAATTAATTGATGCTAAAGGTATTGGAGGAAAACGTCATGTTCTTCAAGGTACAATACAGGCTATCAAAGCTTTTCAAAGAGGAACTAATTTGGCTAATGATCTGGGTATTGAATTATGTATCAGAATATCTGCTCAAAGACAAATATCTAAAGCCCTTAAGGTTTTAGGTCTACGTGAAGGTAAAATGGATATTTGTGTTGTCATGATTGATTGTCCAGATTATTTTGTTGATGAGTTAAATGACATGTTTTCTAAAAACGATGATGTATTTAAACCAGATATTGAATATTTGAAAGGTCTTTATAATATTTCGGATAAACAGATTGAGTCAATGTATATCGAGGATATATTAATTGATAAAACTACAAATTTAACTGTGGAAATATAAAACTTTATAAATATTTTAACTTTTTAACCTTAAAGTAATTTTAATTAATTCTTGAGTCAGTAAAAAAGATAAATTGTCTTTTTTTAGTAAATAATCATTATTATGGTGGGAAAATGGATTTATTATTTAAAAAACCTCATGAAGAGACTAAGAGAATCATGTCTAGAGTGGCTATTGGCAAAACTCCATTGGATGAAAAAGACATGTCTTTTACCGAGATTGCTCAATATAATCTTCAGGAGACTATAAACCACAAATATGCTCATATTGTAAACAGTGGTAATGGTGCTATTTTTACGGCATTGGCATCTGTTACAGGCAAGATAATTCTACCTGATCAAGGTGGATGGAATGGTTTCAAGCAGATTTCCAGATTTTTAAATAAACCTTTTGAAATGGTTGAAACAGATTTGGGATTAATGGACCTTGAAAATTTGAATGATGTCTTATCCTCCCTAGATAAATCCGTAAAAAATGGATTTATTCTAACTAGTTTTGCAGGGTATACCGCGGAACAGAACATTAGGGAAATATCTAAAATATGTCATGATAATGAGGTAATATTAATTGAGGATGTATCCGGATCTATAGCAGATGGTAAATCAAGACTTGCTAATGGTAAATATTCGGATATTATTGTAGGTTCAACAGGCAGTCCTAAAATATTGAATGTTCAGGACGGTGGATTTATCACATCCAATGATTCGTCTATATTTGAGGACAATAGGATATTATTAAAATCATTTAAGTCAAATGAGATTACAGCAAGCGGTATTGTATCCGAGCTTTCATTTGCTGAAGACAATCTTAATAAAACAATAGATGCCTGTATGTATATTAAAAGTAATCTGGATAATGTAATATATCCTGATAAAAGGGGCATAAATGTTATAGTTAAATCAGATAATCCTAAAGAATTATCATGGAATCTTAAAAAGGAATTTAATCTTGATGAACATGGCATGATAACCAGATGTCCCAATTATAATAGGGTTAAGGAAAAGGCTGTAGCTATTGAAATTAAGAATCTTAATATGTCAGAGCTTGAAAAGGATAATTTGGATAAGATTATCGAGGTAATTAAAAAACATCAAAATTAGCGTTTAAAAAAATTAGCATTTAAAATATTTTAATTCTTAAATTCTTAGAAAAAAGAGTTTAGTTTGGATGCTCTTTTTTAAAGAATGCATCTAAACTTGTTTGTTTTGTATGTAAAAGTTCATTGAGTAAGTGACTTGATTTTACATATCTGCTTAATGGAATATTTAAATTAGAACCGACATATCTTACAGCTGATTTTAAATCTTCAAACTCTTTATAAGGTTCCTCCATGGCTTTCTTAATATTTTCTCTAACATTAAATACGCCCATTGGAACATAACCTGTATAGGCTTCCCTTAGTATTAAAAGACCAGATTGTAGATTCATTTGCTTTAGCGCATCTAATACAACCATTTTGCTTGTATAATAACAGCCGCCAACTGAAGAATATTCTTTCTTGTCTTCATTAGTTTCATAATCAGAGAAAATTAATTCCTCATTATTTTTAACTTTATAAAATGCCTCGATCCATTCGAATTGCCATTCCGTGGGTGTTAATATAATTCCATAATAGTTATTAAGATCCTCATTCTCGTAAACCCTGTAGGTATCAAGAATCGGATTTTTCCTAACCTCCTTAAGTAACTCATCTGCTAGACTTGAATCGACAGCAGTAATGGACCATCTGGTCGGTACTAATTTTCTATTTTTGCCAATTCCGAATGCACCTACAGAAAATGATTTCTGGATTGCTGAGAAAGGAACATTCTTATCATGTAACTTCATTACAGCATCTTTAGCTGATAGGTCAGTATCATAATATGATTTTTCAAGTTGTCTATCCCATTTTACAGCATCTATATCAAAGTTTTCAAGTATTCCACTAGGTCCATGAGGCATAGATTCCTGTGATAAGCTTGCACCCCTTGGCCTTTTGAGGAAATTTGCCTCAGCATCAGTAGATTTTGATGCAAGTGAAATGTCTTGAAGTTTTTCAACAAAAGGGTTATCCAAATCATCGATCCTCATTAATTGTTTTCCACGTACTAGATTCATACGATACTTTAAAATATCATTCTGACTTTTATTTTGATTTAACCAGGACTCTGGTGAGTCCATGATATAGGTGTCTCCTAATTGGTTGGCCATCATTGGTCCGGCATATACTTTAGGATAATTCCAACGACCTATGAAAACAGAAGGTGGAGTACTACCTTCAAGGTCCCTACCTACCTTTACAGATTTCATCTTCATATCTTTGGTTAATCTCTCAAGATAAGCATGTTTTGTTGTTCTTTGATTTTTACCTTTCATTTTATCCTTTAAAATTTTTTAATAATATAAAATTAAAATATTCAAAAATAGATTAATTAAAAGTTTAAAAATAAAAAAGAGTTGTTTTGATTTATAATCTTACATTGCTAAAAACTGTAGACTGTAAAAAATTACTGAGAGGAATGTCATTATTAATAATATTATTAAAACCATTATAACTACTAGAAATATTATTTCCCCATTAGTAAAACTACGTCTAATTGGTAGATTTCTTTCCTTGACTTGCCATAACTGGTTCATTGATTCTTGAACATTACAGAATGTCCATATGTCACCAATGATAGGTATGAAAATAAATATTAAAGTGTTTAAAATTGAGTCATAGGATTCTATGTTCTCGTTTCTAATTAATTTTTCATAGTCCCTAAGTAGAATATAGTACATAAACCAGTTAACTATAGGTATTATAAAACCAACCGTACGCCAACCTGGACGAATATCCTTGTTAAACCTATCTTTTAATAATGTGTTTGATTTATAATACCACCAAATTGAGTAAAACCAACCACCAACAAGTAAAAGAAGCAACTGTCTTCTAATTGGCAGTATATCAGAATATTCCTCATTAAGATTATATTGGGTATTGTCTTGAATACTTTGTTTTCTTATCTCTTCTTTTTTATTTTTGGATTTCTCTTTTAATTCCATTTCGTGTTCTGGTGATACATAACTATTGATAAAATGATTTCTTGAAACATCGTCCTCATCTTCTTGCCATTTAAGACAGTAAGGACATTTTTTAGTATCTATCGGTATTTTTTTACCACAATAAATACAGTATTTAGTTGTTGTACCATGCATTTTTCTCATCTTTTTAGTTTTTTATTAAGTAGGGAAGGTTTTAAATTTTAATTTTTAATGAAATTAATATTGTTTAGCCTTCACTATCATTTTAAATTCTTAAGCAAATTCAATAGTTGCAGGTGGTTTATCACTAACTGAAAGGGATACATGTGTAACTTCAGGAACTTCGGAAGTGATTCTTCTGGATATGTTTTTTATAAGTTCCCAAGGTATTTCTGGAACATATGCAGTCATAGCATCAAATGATGCAACCATTCTTACTACAACTAAGTATCCAAAGTCCCTTTGATCCCCTTTAACACCAGTTACTTTTGTGTTTGTTAAAGCAGCAAAATATTGCCATAATTCTTTATCAAATCCAGATTTTTCAACCTCTTCTCTGACAATTAAATCTGCATCTTGGCATACCTTTATTTTTTCTTTTGTAAGTTCACCTATAACACGAACAGCTAAACCTGGGCCAGGGAATGGCTGGCGATGTACTATTGCATCAGGAAGTCCTAACTCCTCACCTATTTCCCTAACCTCATCTTTGTATAATTCACGGATAGGTTCTACAACTTCTAAAACCATTCCACTTGGAAGTGCAAGATTGTGGTGAGACTTAATTTTTCCCTGACTTTCAATCCAATCAGGTGCAATTGTACCTTGAATAAGATATTTCGCATCTATCTTTTTAGCTTCTCTTTCAAATACGTCAATAAATTTCTTACCTATTATCTTTCTTTTCTCCTCGGGATCTGTAATGCCTTTAAGAGCATCTAAAAATTCATCTGATGCATCTACATAAATGAAATTTAATCTATCTTTAAAGGTTTCGATAACTTGTTCAGCTTCACCTTTTCTAAGTAATCCATGATCTACAAAGATAGCAGTTAAGTTATCTCCAATAGCTTCACCAACAAGAACTGAACATACAGAACTGTCAACTCCACCAGATAATGCTATAACAGCTTTCTCATCTTGGATTGTTTCTTTAACATTTTTTATAGCTTCATCTATAAAACCCTTAGGTGTAAACATAAATCATTCCTCAAAAATCAATCTATTCTGTATCTTCGGGAGGTTGATAATCATCTACTAATTTTAAAAGTAATGATTCAAGACCGTCTTCATTTCCGGCATCCACAGCTTCCATAATGGCATCGTATTTTATGTATTTTTCTATTTTAATACTTTTTTCACCAATACCAGAAATTCTAAAATCATAGTCTCCACTACCTATAGGTACGACTAATTTTTCTCTTTTAAGGTTTGGTTTATATTCTAATGCTTTGTTTTTCAAGTCTTCTGGATTGTCAATCATTTTTTTAACCTCTTTTTAATAATTTTTTAAGTGTAATATCTTTTAAATTTTATTGGATAATATTATTTGAAGTTTAAATCGGTTTTATAAATTATTTTTACATATTTCATAGAAGTTTAAGAATACCTCATCTCCTCTAGGGGTGGTATGTACTTCTGGGTGGAATTGAATTCCGTAAATATCTTTATCTTTATGTTTCATAGCTTCAATATCACAAACATCAGAGTTGGCAAGTATTTTAAAGTCTTTTGGTAAAGTCTTAACTTCATCCTTATGTGACGTCCAAACATACATGTCAGGTCCAAGACCATTTAGAAGTTCTTCCTCTTCGGTAATATTTATTTGAACCTGTGCATAACTTTCGGTTTTTGAGGTTTCCACTTCGCCACCATATTTTAAGGCAATCAATTGATGACCTAAACAGATTCCTAATGTAGGAACATCAATTTCACCAATATAATCAGAACTATTTCCACTTAAATCAATAGATGGACCCCCACCTAAAATTAGTCCCATTGGTTCTTTTTCTTTAATTTCGTCAACTGTTAATGAATTACTTACAAGCTCACAAGGTATATCTAAGTTTTGTAAGCTTCTTTGAATCCTGTGATTATATTGACCTCTATTATTTATAATAATAATTTTCATAATATATTCTCGCTATGATTTTTAAAGTATCTAATGATATTTTTCTTAGATATATGATATAATAATATATAATTATAATTCTTTTATATTTTTTTATAATTCAAATGTTTTATATACTAGATTTTTAATATTAATAAGTATGGAAACTCAAGATTTAGTATTTATTTTAATTGCATTACTATTAGCAATTGTAGTATTCTATTTATTCATGTGGTTATTGCCTGTAATAGTAATTCTTTTAATTACATTCTTCATTTATATGTTCTTAAATGATAGGTTTGGTAATGGCGGATACTAGATTGTTATGTTAATTTTATTTTAATAATATTCTAACTTAATTTTAAAATTAAGTTATTTTCCTTTGTTTTTATTTATTTGGATTCTTGTTTATTTTTACTTGTTTTCAATTGTCTTACTTGAATTTTTTTGTTAAAGACATCACTTTTTTCATGAACTTTTTTTTAAAATATTATATAGT
>JBJEIL010000151.1:0-5143 GCA_051876995.1 Methanobrevibacter sp.
AAATCATATTATAAAACAACTGATAATAATGGTATGGCTTATTTAAACATTAATTTAAAACCTGGTAAATATTCCATTGTATCAGAATTTGATGAACATAAAGTTACAAGTAAAATAACAATTTTTAAATAGAGATTAAATATTTAATCTCTATTCTTTTTTTATTTTTTTAAAAAAAAATTTCAGCACTTTTATTCATTTAATTAGGTGTTAATTAATTCTATTTTTAAATCTCATATATTGAAAATGTATTATTTTAGAATAAATCATAATTTAAAGCTATAACTTTAAAGTATTATTATTTATAACAAAATGCTTGTTTTAAACTGGAATTAAATAATTTTATAATTTTTATTCTAAATATTTTAGTTTTAATATATAATTCTGTTATTTTTTAAAAAAATTGAACAATATATAATTTTTTTATTAATCTGGATTATATTATACGAAAGTAAATCAATATTTGGTAAGATAATATCTAAATTTATTAGATTAAATATGAAAATTTAAATATAATGCTTAACAAAGTTTCAATAGGTATAAAGGAAAAGATTTATACAAAAAATTTTAGAATGAGAGATTTATTATGTCTTATGTAGATGAAGTAATTAATCAGATAAAAAAAGAAAATCCAAGTGAACCTGAGTTTCATCAAACCGTTACTGAGGTTTTAAAATCAATAGAACCTGCAATTCTTGAAAAAGAAGAAGAATATAGAAGAGATGCACTTCTAGAAAGATTAACTAATCCTGAAAGACAAATTAAATTTAGAGTTCCATGGGTAAATGATGAAGGAGAAGTGGAAGTAAATACAGGATATAGGGTACAGTTTAATAGTGCAATTGGTCCTGTTAAAGGAGGGCTTAGATTCCACCCATCCGTAAATCTAGGAATTATTAAATTTTTAGGATTTGAACAGATTTTCAAAAATTCATTAACTGGACTTCCAATTGGTGGAGCCAAAGGAGGTTCTAATTTTGATCCTAAAGGTAAATCCGACCGTGAAGTAATGACTTTCTGTCAAAACTTTATGACTGAATTATATAAATATATTAATGCAGATAGAGATGTGCCTGCTGGAGATATAGGAGTAGGTGCTAGAGAAATCGGTTATTTATTTGGTCAATATAAAAAAATCACCGGACAATTTGAAGGTGTTTTAACAGGTAAAGGATTAACATATGGTGGATCACTTGCAAGAACCGAAGCTACTGGTTATGGACTTCTTTATTTTACAGACACACTTCTTAAAAATGAGGATATTTCTATTAAGGATAAGGATATAATTGTTTCTGGTGCTGGAAATGTGGCTATATATGCAATTGAGAAAGCTAAACAATTAGGAGGAAATCCTATTACTGCATCTGATTCAACCGGATGGGTATATGATCCTGAAGGTATTGACTTAAAATTACTTAAAGAAATTAAAGAAGTCAGAAGAGGTAGAATTTATGATTATGCTGCAGAAAGACCTTCTGCCGAATATCATGAAGGTAAAGGTGTATGGACAGTGGATGGAGATATAGCTCTTCCATGTGCAACCCAAAATGAAATTGATCTTAATGATGCTAAGGCTTTAGTAGACAATAATGTAATTGCTGTATGTGAAGGTGCAAATATGCCTTCAACTATTGATGCGACTAATTATTTCTTAGACAATGATATATTATTTGGACCTGCAAAAGCTGCTAATGCAGGTGGTGTTGCTGTTTCCGCACTTGAAATGACTCAAAACTCAGAAAGAATCCACTGGACATTTGAACAAGTTGATGACATGTTAAAAAATATTATGGTTAATATATTTAACAACATCAGTAATGCAGCAGATAAATATAACCAACCTAAAAATTATGTTGTAGGTGCAAATATCCATGGATTTGAACAGGTAGCAGATGCTATGCAATCACAAGGAATTGTATAAATTATGAAATTTAATTTTCATAATTTCTTTTTTTTAATTTAAATTTACTTTAATTAATAAATTCTTTTTTTATAAAATGGGTTAAATAGTAAGCAAGTTTAAAAATCTTTTTGAAACTTTATATGTTTATCTATTTAAATAAAAAGAGTAATAAAATTAAACAAAAGAAAAACTATTTTATTTCTAAAACTTTAAACAAAAAATAAGCTTTTTTATTATATCAAATTAATTTTAATTTAATTAAACATCTAATGATTAAATGTAAAAGAATAATATAAAATATATTATTAATTATCTTCTTCAATTTCTAAAGTATCCTTAAACTCATCTTTAATCATATCTCTATCCGAATCGTTTAAATCAAGGTAATAAGAGTCTGTATCAATAGTAAATTCAGCTAATTCAAATAAAACTTTGTTTAATCTTTTACCTTTCCCAGTTAGTTTATATTCAGTTTCAAGCTTATTATCAGGATTTCCTATTTTTATTACCAATTCATTTTCTTCCATATACTTTAAACATTCTGATAATACTTTATTGGATAATTTAGGTTTATTTTCTTTAAACTGATTAAAATGAGTTTTTCCAAAAAACATATCCCTAATAATTAAAACTAACCATTTTTTCTGAATCAAATTTATAGCTTGCTCTATAGGACAAGATTTACATAATGACATAGCATCAGACATTTTTTAAACCTCAAATATATTATATTTAACTATATTTATATAAATAAGGTTACTTTGAAGTTACATAAAATATATTTATATTTACTTAATTATCATATTACTATTTAAATAACAATAACAAGTTTATTTATCCAATTATTATATATAGTAATTTGAGTTGAAAATATGAGATATGACTTTGATACTATTATAAATCGTAAAGATACGAACTCAGTAAAATGGGATTTCTATGATTGTGAAGTCCCTATGTGGGTAGCAGATATGGATTTTAAAGTAGCAACTGAAATAAAAGATGCTTTAAATTCAAAAGTAAACGAAGGCATATATGGATATACATTAATTCCAGATGAGTGGTATGATGCTTATATTAATTGGTGGAAAAAATATAGTGTTGTTCATAAAAAAGAATGGTTAAAATTTACAAATTCAGTAATGCCTGCAATATCCTCTTTAATTAGAGAGTTTACAGAGGAAAATGATAGGGTTCTTATTCAAACCCCTGTTTATCATGTATTCTTTTATGTTATTGAAGATAATAATAGAATAGTTGAAGAAAATAAACTAATTTATGATGGTGAAAACTATTCAATTGATTTTAATGATTTGGAGGAAAAATTTAAAGATCCCAAAGTTAAATTAATGCTTTTATGTAATCCTCATAACCCTATTGGTAAAATTTGGACTAAAGATGAACTAGTGAAAATTGGAGAACTTGCAGACAAATATAATGTTATTGTAATCTCAGATGAGATTCATTGTGATCTAACAAATCCTGGTCTTTTTTATACCCCTTATATCTCAGCATCCAATAAAACCAGGAACAATAGTATTACAACCTTATCACCAAGTAAATCATTTAATATTGCAGGAATTAAAACTGCGGCCGTCAGTATTCCTAATGAAAAAATTAGAGAAAAAGCATTTAATCATATTCAAATTGAGGGACTATCCGATCCAAATTTATTTGCATGTTCAGCTGCAATTGAAGCTTATAATCATGGCGAAGATTGGCTAAATCAATTAAGAGATTATATATACAACAATAAACTATTTTTGGATAAATATCTAAAAGAAGAAATACCTGATTTAAAATTAGTTCCATCAGAAGCAACGTATCTTTTATGGATTGATTGTAGTAAATTAAATATTAAATCCAAAGAGTTTAATGATTTTTTACTTGAGAAAACAAAGGTAGTATTTTCCCCAGGCTATGAGTTTGGTGAAAATGGAGACCAATTTATAAGAATAAATGTAGCTTGTCCTAGAAAATTATTAGAAGATGGACTTAAAAGATTGAAGAAAGGTGTTGAACTTTATAAAGAAGAGTTTAATATTTAAATTTAAATATTAAAAATCCTTTTTATAAATTTTTATTTAAAAAATAGTCTATTTATACTAACTAATATATATAACAGTTAAAATAATAATGTTTTTTACTATTTTTATTTATATAAAATTATTAAGTTAATCTATTAAAAAAATTATTGAATTCTTTAATTTCTACAACTGAAAAAAATAGATTTTGATATCCTATTATAGAAAAGATAATTTTTAAAAATTTAATTAAAAAATCATCATTTTCCCTATTTTTATAAAATACAGAAAAATTTTGATATTTTTTATAAAATAATAATAAATTTTCAATATAAGAATAAGTAAATATTTTCTTTAAAGAATATTAAAATAAGCTTATAATATTTTAAATATAATATAAGATCATATAATTTAATTTTTTAAAATATTAAAATATTAAAGGAAAAAATATTAAGAATTATTTTTAAGACCTTTAATATATAATCTACACCATATATAGGCAATTACACTACCTATAGCTGCAGCTAAAACCATACCACCGTAAATACCTGTTTGTCCTAAATGTAATATTACTCCAAAGAAGTATGCTAGTGCTATCTCAAGTAATAATGCTCTAAACAATGTGATAACAAAGGATATTACACCTTTTCCTATTCCTTGGAATACCATCGCAGAAATCATACCTGCAGGTACAGCAAGTAAGAACAAACATAATATTTTAAGTACTTCTGATATTAACGGAGCTAACATTGCACTTTGATCTGTATATGCAAATAACAATGCTATATAGTCAGATCCAAAGAACATTACTACACAGAGAATAATTGATACTATATATGACAATTTTATAGCGTATTTATGTGCAAATTCCAACTTATCATAATCTTTTGCACCATAAGCTGCTCCTGCAACTGTAAGCATTGCAGTACCCACACCAATAAGTGGAATCATTGCAAGTTGGTTAATTCTTCCGGCAGATGTATATACAGCTACTGCAGTTGTGCCTGCAACTAATGTAAGCATCCAATTCATAACCATCATCATAACAGAGAAAACAATTCCCTCCGCCATGTTTGGTATAGCAACCAGTCCTATTTGTTTTAAAATATATGAGTCATATTTGAATGCTGATTTTGTAATGTTTAAGTATGTATCTTTATTGACCCATATCCAATAAGCCATTACGAAACATGCAATTAATGAGGATATAACAGACGCC
>JBJEIL010000152.1:0-5035 GCA_051876995.1 Methanobrevibacter sp.
AATTCTTCATCCCTATTCCAACCTAATGCAATGTTTGGAATATTTCTATGTTTATTGGGTTTTAACATCCATAAAAACGATTAATTTTAATGATTTATGAGAATCTAGTTTTATCATTAAATTTTTTTGATTTCTTTCCTTTCTCTATTATCCTATTTTAAATTTAGGATTGTTTTTTATCTTTTTTCTGTATTGTTGTATTATGATTTATAAATTTAAAAATTAATTTAAAAAATTCCACATATTTGATATTTTGGATATTTTAAAAGGATTATAAATAATTTATATTAGAACAGTAACTCTTTTAATCCCTCATTAAAATCAAAGTTATTTGATTTAATATCATAATTTTTACTTAAAATAAACAATTCTAATGTGGATTTAATTAATGTTGGTATATAGATATGTTATTGTACATAACCTATTTAGAAAAAGTAAATAATTTAAATTGTATGTTATTTTGTAGCCTGCATTTTTTGAAATATTTCTCATGTTTTTTTACATATATACCAAAATATAATACTAATTTTTGCTGTTTTATAAAGTTATGAATTTAAAATATAAAATATAAAGAATAATATAGAAAATTATATATTATAATATATAGAAAGTTATATGTATAAAAATAAAATACAAATCCACGTTAGTGGAACAAAAAAGTGGTAGTATAACTACAGTTATATCTAAACCACTTGTTGAAATCCTAAATTTACAGAAAGATGAAAAATTGAATGGATCCTTGAAGTAAATGAGGGTGATTTAAATGCAAGGGGGTGAAAACTATGGATAAAAATAGAAAATATATTATTGGAATAATAATTGTTATAGTTATCATAGCAGTTTGTGGAGTTGTTGCTAATTATTTAACAACTGGAAACATACCTTTTGTTAAAAGTGATACACAAGTAGTGGTAACTTATGGAGGTTCATGGTTTGGAGGAATTTCCAATGGAACCGATTATGAAGAACAATTTGATGGTGCAGGTCCTTATACTTTTCATGTAAATCCTGATGATAAAAAATTTGGTGTTGATGTTTTCCGTATGGGTACAGATACTGCTGAAATAAAAATAAAAGTTATTAGAAATGGTATTACTTTAAAAGAAGTTACTTCTCGTGGAAGTAGTGTTAATATGGTTATGAATAACTGAAATTTAAATTTTTCTTTTTTTTATTTATTTTAATAATATTTTTTATAGCATAATTTCATAAAACTTAATATTAACATTAAAAAATTAAAGATTTATATTATTACATAAACCTAAATAGTAAGGATAAATATTCTCTTAAAAAGCAACTTTAATATTTTTTTTGTATTGAATTAAACCATAAAGTTTAATAATGTTAATTTATTATACATTACTAATTTAATTTATAAATTACTGAAGAATAATTTAGTAAAAAATATATCTTCCAACATTAACTATTTTTTTTATGAGGATACTTTTAAAAATAGTAATTTTAGATTTTCTTGACATATTTTACAAATAATCGGTTATCTATAATAAAAATTTGAGTAATAATTATAAATTCATTTTTTATATGTTATGAGCTAAAAACAATATTATTTAAATAAATTATTAAAAATAGATGAAATGAATACTGGAATTAATTAATATATTGAAATTAAGATTAATTAAATCATATACATTTCACTAAAACCTATGAATTCTTCATCCCTATTCCAACCTAATGCAATGTTTGGAATATTTCTATGTTTATCTTTGGTGTCATATCCATAGATATTGGAAGTTAGGCCAACAAGTATTAAAACATCCTGAGCCCTTGAGAATGCAACAAAATAACGTCTTGTCAGATCATCAAAAGAACGGTCAACCTGATCTCTTTTGACGATTTTCATATCCTTACTATATTTACGAATTCTATCCTCGAGCTCCTGGTCTTGCCCGCCTTTTTTAGGAAATCTTAAAAAGCTTGTATTTGCAAGATCCTTGTCAAATTCAGAACCTACATCAACTATTACAAGGGGAAATTCCAGGCCCTTGGATTGGTGTATGGACATGATATTTAGTCTGTTGTCTGGTAATGTTTCGAGTAATTCTTCCTCGATACTTACCCCACCAGATGCAATTGGTATGAACACATTCCAATATAGTTCGTTAACTGATTTAATTTCTTTTGACTCTGTATCAAAGTATATTTCAGAACCATATTCATTGAAGAATCCCGTCTGATTAATGGTCTGAGTAATTGCCTCAAGATAAACAATTCCTTCAACATCCTCCTGAAGGTAATCAATCCATGTTAATAGCTTATATGCAAGATCCATTAATCTAACACTGGAAGGCCATTTATCCATCTTATATGGTTTTCTAAGTTGCCATAGTTCTACAAATTCCTTAAGGGTAATGGGACTTACAGGTTCCGGGTCTTTATCCATGAATTTACGTGCGTTTTCTCTCCAACGTCTCATAATTCTAAATGAAGATTTCGGAATGTTTTTATCCATTTTTTGAATCTTCATGTCGGGGTCAATACATTCTAACATAAGTCCACAAAATATTTGTACAGCCTGAATATCCTGAATATCCTGACCACGTGGATTAAAAACTTCCACGTTACGTTTTTCAAGTGTTTTTCTAAGATAATATGGGAATTTGTAGTTGTGGCCCCTTGATGTTTCCTTTGTTGAGTATGTCAAAAACGCAATATCTGATGCAGAGCCATCCTCACTGTCTAAGCTAATCTCGATATATTTGTCTTCTTTATCTCTGGATTTCAAGGCTAAACTATTACTGTTATTCAATTTTTCAAAGGATTTGGTATCCACAATATTCTGGACCTTCCTTCTTACAGTTCCCTTATTGATAAGTTCGCTTATAAGATTTGATAAGTCCCTTGCAAGGATTTCCTGGGTATTTCTGAAAAGACCAATGATTGGTATGTTTTTTCCCTTATTGTCCTCAGGACATACGATTGGTGGCTTGTGACTTACACGCGCATTCTGATATTTTTCATCTAGTTCCGCAAAATGATTACATAGGTTAATAATATTTTCAGTAGATCTATAATTCTCTTTAAGGTTAATTACATTCACGTAAATGCCTAATGATTCTGATGCACGTTTCGGGAAGTTAGTAAATAAGTCTACGGTTGCTCCCCTAAAACGGTATAATGATTGGTCATCATCACCTACAACTGTTATATTTCCACCATTTCTAATTGCGAATTCGGCTATTTTAAAGTAAATCTTCTCTTGTAGGAGGTTTGTGTCTTGGTATTCATCTACAAGCACTATTTTAACTTTGGATAAGAAGTCTTCAAATTCTTCATTTTCAAGCTTTTCAAGGAATAAATCCTCCAGCATCGGAAAATCAATACTGTTTCGTCCTCTAAGTTCTTTTTCATACTCGTCGATAGCATCCAAAACTTGAATTTGCCCCGGATCTGTTGATGTTTCCCTTATCTCGTCCATATCAACAACATCATAGTACATCTTATTTTTAATAGATAAAATCATTTGACTCATCATAGACGGGTTTTTGATTTTGTCTCTACCCTTAAGCTCTCCAAGATATTTTTGAAGATCCTCGTTAAGATAACGGTCATTTCTATAGAGGCCTACATTGGTCATAGCTGATTCTGTAACAAAGGATTCAATAACATTAGGTAAATTGGTACCTGGCTGACGGTTGACTCTAAGTAAATCCTGTGCAACACTGTCTACAGTACCGGTTAATATTTGGTTAAAATCAATATGGGCTATTTTTTGAATTTTTTCAAATTCATAACCTTTATTCATTCCTTCATTTAAAAGGTAATCCTTGATTTTATATCCCCAATCCAATATTCTGCTGGTTAATTCGTCTGCAGCCTTACGCGTAAATGTTGTGGCAACAATCTCCTCAGGTTCAACATCATCTACAAATAGGTATTTTAATATTTTAAGTACAATCACAGTTGTTTTACCAGAACCTGGACCTGCTACAATAAAAAGAGATTGATTTAAATCAGCCTGAATAGCGGATTTTTGATCTTGATTTGATGCTATGTCCCTTTCAAGTATCTTAACTACAATCTGTTCAAATTCCTCATAACTAATCATATTAACCATTAAAAAAAGATTTTTATAGAAAACTATTTATTTTTTCTATTTATAAACGTTTACTGTGTTTATGAAAACTAATAATAGTTTTGATAGGTTTTATAATATAAATTTATCTTTAAACTTTTTTTTTTTAATTATTGGAATTTAAAAGTAAAATAATGTAAACATTTAGGGGTCTGAAATTTAGTACTTTAAAATAATCTTCTATTTTTTCCCCATATTGGTTTATATTTCTCACAGTTGACAAGTTTATTTAGTAATTCTCTTTTAATTTTTTGAATTTGGACTTTTGTATCTTTTTATTATTGTTAAAGACGTCTAGTGAGTAACTTATTTTGTCGTTAATTTTTCTTTTGTGAAAATGAAAGGAACTATTTTATATTTGTTAATTATTAATTGGTAGTTTTTAAAGCTGTAATAACCTTTATTAAATATTAAGATGTATCTTTTTCTTATTGGTCTTCATTTATGTAGTTATTTTAAAATTTTTTAAAAAGTTTTGTATCATTCGGGGCACCAGAATGTAATGATATTGTAACAGTAGTTAAAGAAGTAATCAAGTATAAATGTAGCTTTAAATCCATTATAATGGTCTTTAAAAGAGGAATAATTCTATTTTAAATCTTTTTTGTAAGTTTTTTTTTTACTTTGTCTTTTGAAATCTAATTCTATTGGTGTTGTATCTACAATAAAATCTTTTTTTATTTTTGTAGTTTTCAGAGTATTTTAAAATGCTGTTTGCTGAATTGATGTATTTTTTGATGGAATTTTTTTGGGAAGTAATCGTAAATTTCATGAGCTTCTAAAACTTGATCTATTTTAAAAAAGAATAAATATGGGGATTTACTCCCCAGATGTAAATTTTTAATTTTTTTAGAAATCTATTTATGAACTGTGATTTTAGCGCTTGCAGATTTTACATCATAGTTACGTGTATCCTTAATACTTACTTTAACATCATATTTT
>JBJEIL010000153.1:0-23682 GCA_051876995.1 Methanobrevibacter sp.
ACACTGATGACGTTCCTGTAGGTAACATTGTATACATTGCTGGAGCTCGTGGAGCTATTGCAGGGGAAACTATTTGTTCACCTGATACTCATATTGTAGAATTTGAAGGATTAGATCATATTTCAGAACCAGTAGTTACTGTTGCAGTTGAAGCTAAAAATACTAAAGATTTACCAAAATTAATTGAAGTTTTAAGACAAGTAGCTAAAGAGGATCCTACTATTAAAGTTGAAATTAATGAAGAAACTGGTGAACACTTAGTGTCTGGTATGGGAGAACTCCACTTAGAAGTTATTTCCTACAGAATCAATGAAAAAGGTGTAGAAATCACAACTTCCGAACCTATTGTTGTATACAGGGAAACCGTTGCAGGTAAAGCAGGACCTGTTGAAGGAAAATCTCCTAACAAACATAATAGATTCTATCTTGAAGTTGAACCTATGGAACCTGAATTATTTGCAGCTTACCAAGCTGGTGACCTTAAAGAAGGAAGAGTCAAAGGTAAAGAAGCAGCAAATGAATTTATGGAATATGGAATGGAAAAAGAAGAAGCTAGAAGAGTATGGGATGTATACAGTAAAAGTATGTTCATTAACATGACTCGTGGTATTCAATACTTAGATGAAGTTAAAGAATTATTACTTGAAGGTTTCGAATCCGCTATGGACAAAGGTCCTATTGCAGATGAAATCTGTATGGGATTAAAATTCAAATTAGTCGATGCAAAACTTCACGAAGATGCTGTTCACAGAGGACCAGCACAAGTATTACCAGCTATCAGAAAAGCTGTTTATGGTTCTATGATGTTAGCTAAACCTACCTTACTTGAACCTATGCAAAAGGTATTCATTAATGTTCCACAGGACTACATGGGATCTTGTACTAGGGAAGTTCAAAACAGAAGAGGTACTATTGTAGATATGCAACAACATAACGATATGGTTACTATTGAATCAAAAGTACCTGTTGCTGAAATGTTTGGATTCGCTGGTGATATTCGTTCAGCTGCAGAAGGTAGATGTTTATGGTCTACTGAAAACTCCGGATTCGAAAGATTACCTAATGAATTACAAAGAAATATTATTAAAGAAATCAGACAAAGAAAAGGATTATCTGAAGAACCTTACGGTCCAGATCATTACTTAGAATAGATCTGATTTTAAATAAATAAAATAATCTAATTTAATTTATTTTATTTTATTTTATTTTTAAATTTTCGAATTAAATTTATATGTAAATTAATTCAAAACTTAAATTTTAAATTTGATTTTATAAAATATTGTCAGGTTTATTATTTTTTGAAAACTTAATTCTTTCAAATTTAATAAAAGATATAAAAAAATTTTGCAAAAAATCATTATCTTTTTATATTTGAAAGTACAATTTTATATTATGCTATATTGATAAGCTAAAACTAATGATTATAATATATATTGGAGGTCAATTATAATGGCAAAACAAAAAGAACATTTAAACTTAGCATTTATTGGACACGTTGATCACGGTAAATCCACTTTAGTTGGACATTTATTATTAAAAGCTGGAGCAATCGCTGAACAACAATTAGATGATGGAGAAAACAAATTTAGATTTGTTATGGATAAATTAGGTGAAGAAAGAGAAAGAGGAGTAACTATCGATTTAGCTCACCAAAAATTCTCCACTGATAAATATGATTATACTGTTGTAGACTGCCCAGGACACAGAGATTTCGTTAAAAACATGATCACTGGTGCTTCCCAAGCAGATGCAGCTGTACTTGTAGTAGCTGCTGATGATGGTGTAATGCCTCAAACTAAAGAACACATTTTCTTATCCAAAACTTTAGGTATTAACCAACTCATTATTGCTATTAACAAAATGGATGTTGTAGATTACTCAGAAGATAAATATAATGAAGTTAAAGATGCTGTTTCAGCTTTAATTAAATCTATCGGTTACAAACCTAGTGAAACTCCTTTCATCCCTATCTCTGCATTTGAAGGAGACAACATTAAAGAAAACAGTAGTAACACTCCATGGTACAAGGGAGACGCTTTAATCCCTGCATTAGACAAACTTGTTGTACCACCTAAACCAATTGACAAACCATTAAGAATTCCTGTTCAAGATGTATACTCAATTACTGGTGTAGGTACTGTACCTGTAGGTAGAGTAGAAACCGGTATTATGAAACAAGGTGAAAACGTTATCTTCGAACCTTCCGGAGCAAGCGGAGAAGTTAAATCTATCGAAGAACACCACGAAAACATGCCTACTGCTGAACCTGGAGACAACATCGGTTTCAATGTAAGAGGTGTAGGTAAAAACGATATCAGAAGAGGAGACGTAGCTGGACATGTTGATTCCGCTCCTACCGTAGCAAAAACCTTTGATGCACAAATTGTTGTTTTACAACACCCTGGTGTAATCACCGTAGGATACACTCCTGTTTTCCACTGTCACACTGCACAAATTGCATGTACTTTCATGGAATTATCTAAAAAATTAAACCCTGCTACTGGTCAAGTTGATGAAGAAAACCCTGACTTCTTGAAAACCGGTAACGCAGCTATTGTAAAAGTTAGACCAACCAAACCTATGGTAATTGAAAACGCTAGAGAAATCCCTCAAATGGGTAGATTCGCTATTCGTGATATGGGTCAAACTGTTGCTGCAGGTTTATGTATTGGTATTGAACCAGCTAAATAGATTTAATAATCTAGAACTTTTAAGTATTTAAAAAATCATTTTAAGTTTTTAAAACTTAATCTGATTATTTATTTTTTTATAAATTTTTCATAAATATTATTGAATTGTTGTTTTTAATTTGATTTTTTCTTTTTTATGGAGAATTTCGGATTTTTTTCTTAGAAGTTTCCTTATTAACTATTATTTTTTCGTTTATTTTTTGGAGGAAAATTAATGAGTCAAGCTAGAATTAAACTTACTGGTACAGATCCAGAAAAACTTGCTTATGTTTGTGATCAAATTAAAAAAATCGCTGAAAGAACTGGTGTAGACCTTTCTGGTCCTATCCCACTTCCAACTAAAAAATTAGTAGTTCCTACTAGGAAATCTCCAGATGGTGAAGGAAAAGCATCTTGGGAAAGATGGGAACTCCGTATCCACAAACGTTTAGTCAGTATTGATGCTGACGAAAGGGCTATGAGACAAGTTATGAAGGTCAACGTACCTGATAATGTAAGTATTGAAATTGAGCTTAAAAGCTAAATAATTAATTTTTTTTAATTTTTTAGCTTATATTTAAGCTATTTTTAATAAATTTGTTAACATTATTCATTTATAAAATTAGTGTATACTGTATTTGTTTTAAAGAAAAATAGTTATATTTTTATATATTAAAATACAAATTTATATATACTTTTATATTTAACTTGTAATAGTTTTTCAATATATTTTTTATTTGTGTGCCGAGATAGTCTAGTCTGGTAAGGCGCAGGACTTGAAATCCTGTGGAGCTTTCTCCGCCTGGGTTCAAATCCCAGTCTCGGCGTTATTCTTTTTTATAACTTTTTTATAATATTTTAATTAGACTTTTACCTTTTTTTTAGATAATCTTATTTTTCTTGTTTAATGTATTCATATATTTTAAGGTATTTTTTATTATTTTATTTAGATCATCTTATTTTCAATTTGTTCAATGATTTTTAAAAAACAGTGTTTTTTCGTATATTTGCTTCTAAATATACATATTCATACTTTTATAAACAGAATTTCTTTTTTTATATAATTATTTTTAAAACCCCTGTAATGATTCATTTTAAAATCTATATAATATTGTTTTATTATTAGCTACTTTTAATTTAATTCAATGAATTTCATTTATGAAAATATGCTTTTACCTGATACTTAATTCATTTTCCCAATATTTGGAAGTTTGTTAAACTGTATATATTTTTTATATTTTTTATGAATATTTAATTATAATATTTTAATTTTGATATTTAACTAATCAGTAGAATCATAACATTTATATATAGAGTTCACTATATAATTAATTGTATGTTTGAAACTATTAAAAATAATAGGAATTTTAGTAAATTTTCATTTGCAGCATCCTCATTGGGATTCTTGTTTTTAATGATTCTAATGTCCTCAGTAAATGCTGTAGATGTACATGATAAATATTTGGCAATGGACTCACCAGGTAGTGATATTTCTTATTCTGCTTTTTTAAATAATCCTGGTTCTATCTCAGATGTTAGTATTGAGAAAAATGATCATTTGTCTCATGGTGGGTTAAGTGAGGAACTACATAATCGTCAAAGATTAAGAAGAGTTGAAGATGAAAGCTTAGACTTTAATATTGGTTACATATCCAAGATATGAATTTAAACCTTCTTTTTTTAATTTTTTTATCTTCAAAGGCTATTTATATAAAACAGGATTTCTTAAGCATTTTCTAATTCTACCTCTTGAACCTATCTAATAGTTATTGGGATAGTTTATTTTACTTATTTTTTATTCTTTATTTTATTAAATAGTGATGGATCTTTTTCTTTTATCGTTATTTTAAAAATTAGTGGAAAATAATTTATTATTCAATTAATTGTTTAAATTAAATTTATATAATATCAAAATATTGATTTTTATTTATTTTATTAAATTTTTTAAAAATAAGTTTTTTAAAAATAAGTTTTTTATTAATAAGTTTATTAATTAAATTCATGGATTATTAGTTTATTTTATTAAATATTCTAAAAACAGGTGTTTTATTAAAATTATTAGAATTGAGAATTTAATTTTAGTTTATTGTTTTATTTATTTAAATCTTTTAAAAACAAATTTTTTATTAAAAATATTGATTAGAGAGTTAATAGTCTATTTAATTCTCTATCAAAGTCGTTAAGATTGCTTACCTGTATTTTATTATCTAAACCTTTTATGTGGGGTCTATCTATAATAATCATTTTAATTCCTAATCGGTCAGCTGCAATGATTTTCTCCTTAAATCCACCAGTGTCTCCACTTTCCTTTGTAAGAATTATCTTGGCATCTACTTTTTTAAATAATTCTAAGTTTTCATTTATATGGATTTTCTTATCTTTATTTTTACTTGCGGTCATTGGAAAAATGTGGTCTTCTATAATTCCAAGTTCCTTACATTTGTCCATTGAAGATTTTACCTTAAGGACCCTTATATAGAACCTATCTTTTGAAACATATTTCAGAACATCACTTGCAGTGTTGATTCCTCCAAGGTGGAGTATATTTCCTTCTGTAAAATTATTTTTGATTAATAATCCTCCCTCTTCAAATGAATCTACATGATGGACATTACTAAGATTTATATTTTCCATATCCTCAATATACATCGGTTCCCTTTCAAACCTGATAAATGGCATTTTCATCTCATCAACAATGGAACATAAGGTATTTGTAATATGTTCTGCAAATGGATGGCTTGCATCAACTAATAGGTCAATCTTTTCCCCATTTATGACTTGTATCAGATCTTCTTTTGGAAGAGGTCTTGTAATAACCTTATCGCTTCCAGCATTTTTAGCGATGTTTCCGCCATATTCTGTAGTAGTACTTGTAACAATTGAAATTTCAGGATATCTTTCCTTTAAAAATTCAATTATATCTATGGATTCTTTTGTTCCGCCAATTATGAAAATTCTCATATTAATCATCTAAAAAAGTTTTAGAGTATTTTTATTAGATACTCTTTTTAAGTAATGTTTTTCTCATTATAAATTCTGCTACAAATATGGTAGCTGCTACAACGAATATTAAAATCCAATCTATTATTCCAATAGATGCTGTTTTGAATATTTTTTGAAGGGGTCCAATATATATTACACATATTTGGAGTATAAGGGAAAGTAGCATTGCAAAGGCAAAATATCTGTTTTTCTCATTTGAGTCGGACCTATTACAGTATGCACTAAATAATTGGTATACGACAAACAGTGTAAATGCAACGGTCATGGATTTCTCAAGACATAATTTAGTTCCAAGGTGGGTATTTGTATTTAATTCATAAATAAATACTCCTAAGGTACCTATTGCCATTACAATACCTGAGATTAATATTCTTATATAGTCTTTTCTCTCTAGAATATCACCCTTTTCAGGTTTTCTTTCCATAATGTTTTTTTCGGCCCCTTCCATTCCAAGTGACTGTGCAGGTGGTCCGTCCATTATAATATTGATCCAAAGGATCTGTATGGCATTAAATGGTAATGGTATGTCTATTATTGTTGCTCCAACAATGGTAAGTATTGCACCTACATTGGTGGATACCTGGAATTTCACAAACCTTTTGATATTGTCAAATATTTTACGTCCCTCTTCTATTGCTTTTACAATAGTTGCAAAATTATTGTCTTGTAAAATCATATCAGAGGATTCTTTTGCAACATCTGTTCCATTACCCATTGCCACTCCAATGGATGCTTTTTTAAGTGCTGGCGCATCATTCACACCATCACCAGTCATTGAAACCACATTGCCTTTTGATTTTAAACTCTCAACAATTCTTAATTTTTGTTCCGGATAAACCCTTGCATAAACTTGAATGTCATCTGCAATAGCCAGGTATTCCTCATTGCTTAACTTATTTAATTCATCACCTGTTAATATTTCGCCGTCGGTTAATATTTCAAGTTCGGAAGCTATGGCTGCAGCAGTATCTTTATGATCTCCTGTAATCATTATTACCCTGATTCCAGCAGTTTTACATTTTTTAATAGCCTCTTTTGCTTCTTTTTTAGGTGGATCCATTATTCCAATAAGTCCACTAAAAACGAATCTTTTTTCAACATTGTCCTCTGTTAGATTATTCTTATCCTCGACAAGTTCTTTATCATCTATAATTCTATATCCGATAGCTAAGACTCTTAATGCTGACTGGGTCATGTCTTTGGTTGATTCATTAATTCTGCTTCGTGTTTCTTTGGTAATCTTTTCAATTTTACCATTATTATCTATATATTTACAGGTTGCAAGTATGATTTCAGGTGCACCCTTTGTAAATGCTATTAGTTTTTTATCATTTAAGTCAAACTCTTTGTCTTCAATGGTTTTTATTTGCTTTAGGATATCGTTTGTCTTGCTATCCTCGTTAATACTGTGAATTGTAGTCATTCTTTTTCTATCACTTGTAAGGGGGATTTCCTTAATACGGGGATATTTTTCTTTCAGGTCCTCTGTTTTATAATCAGATTCATCTGCAAATTGTAAGGCTGCACCATCAGTAGAATCTCCAATTAATTTGCCTTCTTTGATTACAGCATTATTACAAAGATATGCTCCTTCATATGCTTTATTTGAATAGATTTCACTTTCCCTTACAGTCATTTTATTAAGTGTAAGTGTTCCTGTTTTATCTGTACATATAATATTACAACTTCCAAGAGTTTCAACGGCAAGTAATCTTCTAATGATTCCGTTGGATTTTGCCATCTCTTCCATTCCAAGGGCAAGGGTTAAGGTCAATACCGCAGGTAATCCCTCTGGAACTGCAGCTACTGCAAGTGCAACAGCAGTCATAAAATTTTCTACAAGACCCATTCCTTTAAAGGATTCAAGTATGAACACAAATAGGCAGGTAATTATGGCAATGAAACCAAGGATTTTTCCAAGTTTATCCACCTTTTCTTGAAGTGGTGTTTCTGGTGATTCTTCTTGTATAACTGATGCTATCTTACCGATGGACGTGTCCATTCCAATAGCATATACAAGCCCTACACCTCTTCCTGAAACTACGTTTGAATCCATATAAACTAGATTGTCTCTAATATTTTCATTAATATTATTTTCAATATCCAAATCAACATTATCCTTATATTCGGCTGTTTTATTTACGGGCTCTGATTCTCCTGTTAATGATGATTCGTCTATTTTAAGCTCTGTAGTTTCTAATAAAAGTAGATCTGCAGGTATCTTGTCTCCCTCTTCAACAAGCACTATGTCTCCAATTGTAAGATCTTTTGCATTAATTTTGGATATTTGTCCTTCTCTTCTAACAACTGCCTTTTTATTTACAAGATTTTTCAATTCATTCATTGCTTTTTCAGCTTTATACTCTTGTCTATAACCTACAACTGCATTTAATACAACAACAAAGAGGATAACCAGTGAATCTATTATATCTCCAATAAAATATGATGCAATGGCTGCTAAAATAAGAAGTATTATAAGTATGTCTGCAAATTGCATTAGGAAGATTTGGATTTTGCTCTTTTTTTTCTTTTCTTCAAGTTCATTTGGACCAAACTTAGCTTGTCTTTCATTTACTTTGTTTAAAGATAGACCTTCTAAATTTGTGTCATATTTGGATAAGATTTCATCTTGTATTTTCATAATGTCCCATTTTACAGATTTTATAAAAATAGATTAATTAAATAAATTTCTATATATTCTTTAATTATCCTATTATTTAATATTATTTTAATTACTGGTATTTTTTATTCATCGTCTTTAAAATCATAAACATAGAAACTAGCTTTTTTATAGTTTCTCATTTTCATAATGTCTATTTTTGGGTTTAAATTTTCGCCGGTTAATGGTTTAATTATTAAATAGCTTTTAATGTTTCTTGCTAAATTAAGTATATATGGTTGTAATTCATGTGGAGGTCTTATTGAGTATATTAAATCAAGGTTTTTATACAAATCATAATCTGGATTTGTTAGGTCATCTTTTATTATATCCTCCCTTGAAGGTTCAATGTCTGTTTTGATTATATCCACATTATCTTTTTTATTAAGATAATCGCTTACAAAATAGAAATGACCAACGGCTACCTCTCCAACATTAAACTTTCTATCAGGTATAAAAGTTGCAATATATTCTCCAAAATCCTTCCACATTATTGTATCTCCAAAAAAAATTATTCTTTAATACTTTTTTATTTATATTTAAGATGTTTAAATCTTTGTTTATTTATTTGTATATTTTTTAGAAAAGTTTTTTAAATATTAATATATAATTAAGTATTGAGATTTTTTTATTAAATTAGGTTTTATAGGGGCATTTTTTATGATAATTCGTCAGTTTACAGAGAGAGATTTTAAAAGGATTTATGAAATTGAAGCTATGTCCTTTGAAAATACTTATGGAAATGATATAATTTTAAAACTCTATAAAATCGGTTCTGGTTTTTTGGTTGCAGAGATTAATAATTATGTTGTAGGTTATATTATCTTTTGGATTAAGCAGGAAGGTGAGGGTCATATCATTTCCCTTGCAGTTGATAAAAACTACAGAGGTATCGGTATTGGTTGGGGGCTTTTAGCTAAGGCCACTAAGGTTCTTAAGGAATGTGATCTTGATTATGTCTCGCTTGAAGTGGATGCTGAAAATGAAGGTGCTGTAAGATTTTATAGAAAATTTGGCTTTAAAGTTGATAGAAAAGTACCTAATTATTATGAGAATGGTAATCCTGCATTAATCATGTTCTACAGATTTAAAGATAAAACTAATAATTAATTTTAATTTAAAAATAGTATATAGTATAGAATGTTCTTTATATGAGGAAATAATTTTTTTATGGAAAATATTTTGGTTTCTATTTAAATTTGGTTTTTAATTTAAAAATAGTATGGGTGTAAAATGTTCTTTATCTATAATGAAGTGGTTTAATTTAAAAAATAGATCTTTAATACGATAAATAAAAAATAGAAATAGTTTAGACTAATTATTTAGTCTTTATTTCATCATCTGAGTTAAATTATTCATTTCCATTTGGCCCACTTGTTCAACTGTGTTCATATCAATTGTACCACTTGCAAACATGGCTATTATAAGTGCTATATAGAATGTTATTATTGCAAGTTGTATTGCGCCATGTCTTTTTATTTCCGGGTCTTTACGGGTTAATAGGTAAATTACAACTATAATGCTAAGAATATTACCTAATATTGCAAGTATATATCCTATTATTATGAGAAGATTCATTTTTCCAGAACGGGTACTTTGTTCTTGTATGTATGGTCCGGAATTATTTCTATCATTGCTATAATTTTGATTTGTACTGTGAGAATCGTTAGGATTATTATTTAAATTGTCTTCAACGTATTTGGAAAATTTATCGTCAATTTTAATAGTTTCTGCCGGATTTTCCTCTGTAAATTCTGTTCCACAGTATACACAAAATCCATATCCTGCAGTATCCACCTTTCCGCATTTTGGACATCTTTTCATTTCCATTTCAATACATCTCTGTTTTTTTATAATTGTCCTATAATTCATTAAGCTTTATATTAGATTAATAGTATATCTAAATTAACATTTATATCTTTCTATTGTTTTTATCTAAAATTTAATTTATTAGATAGTTTCTATTTTTAAGTAATAGGTTTTTAGGTATTCTATTCTTTTTCAGGATTTCCTTTACAATTTTATTTTTAAGTAATAGGTTTTTTTAGGTATTCTATTTTTTTAAGATCTCACTTACAATTTTATCTATATGGACATTAGCACTATCTATTACTGGAATTGGTATTTCCTCATCATCAATAATTAAACTAAGTTCTGTTGAGGTTATTATTAAACAGTCAATGTCCCTTTCCTGACTCATTGTTTTTTTAATAATATTTAGGATTTTATCTTTTTTATCTGGTAATACTATTCCATTTTCTAGATTTGGATATATGATCTCCTGTATTTCCTGAATATCCATGGAATCAGGTATTATTGATTTAATTTTATATCTGCTTAATCTTTCCTGATATAGGTTATGTGTTAATGTAAATGAGTTTCCAATAAGTAAAGCCTTTCTATAATTATTTCTCACCGCCTCGTCATATACGCAGTCAAGAATGTTTATTATTGGAAGTGGTGATTTTTTAATTAAATCATCTATTACTATGTGGCATGTGCTTGATGCTATTACTATTATTTCTGCACCTGCAGATTCCAGATTTCTTATTGATTTAAGAAGTATCTTTTCTACCTGTGTGAAATTCTCATAGTCTATTTGCTCTATTAGCTCCTCCATATTCAAACTTTCAATGAGGATATGGGGATAATACTCATCAAATCGGGAATTTTTAAATTCTTCAATTATCTGTCTATAGTATTTTATTGTGGATATGGGACCTATTCCTCCAATAATGCCTAATGTTTTCATATTATCCTCCCTATTTTATCTTATCTTCTTCTGTGTCTTAATCCTATAAATAATAATATTAATCCAATAGCTACCAGTATAGGAATTCCATAGAATAATAAATCCATATTATTAAATGATTTGAATTCACTGTTTATAGGCAAATTCATAGTGCTTGAATCTTTGTCATCGGATGTAATTGTTGCAAAGTTATATAATAAATCTGCATATCCTATTTTAGCCCCATTATACTCAATATAGTCCGGTGCTTGATTATGTTCATCCATATAATTTACAACCTCCTCTGCCATAGCCTCATAATCATAAATACTATATGAGGAGTTTGTACCTGTTGAGTAATTCTGAGGGTTGTCTGGAGCTTTATACTCTTTAGGACTTTCTAAGCTACTGCCTGCCAGATATGATGACAGTAGGTATAATGCTTGAGGTGTTGTATATGAACTATAGCTATCTTTTAGTTGTCCGGTTTGCTGTGCAAAAAGAATGTCCTGTGATATATCGCCTATTGTACTTACATTAAGTTGTCCCCTTACAACATAATCATTGTTGAGAGTTTTGCTTGATGAGTCATAGCTATTCACATCCTCTATTATCTGATCTGCAATATACTTGTTCACCTGGCTGTCACTATAATATATGTCTCCTGATGAATCTGTTTTATCGGGATATGCCTGTGCAGGTTGTATTGTGGATATTCCTGCTTCGGATAAGAACTGTCCAGGGTTTTTGATAGATAGGAAACTTTCACTGGACCAGTTATCGTCCCATGCTCTACGTAGGTTACTTAGATTGTTCAAATCAAGTGATCCTACATTAACAACTATGACCTGCTTAGAAACCTGTGAAGAGTATCTGGCTAACTCATAGTAATTTGCCGCATCTGCAAATGCGATATTTACACTGACATCGGTATCTGATTCCATTGCACGTGTCCCCTCACCAGGTGCAGGTGACTGGGAATCAACAACTGCGGTTATATCACCGTTACTATCTGATTCGATATAACTTTTAATTTCATTCATCATCTTAACTTCTTCGCCCTGTTGTCCAAAGATTGAATCTGAAGTTAAAAATACTGTTGTTGCACTAACGGCACTTATGCTTGGTGCAAGAATCAGTATTATTAAAATTAAAAATACACTTAGTTTTTTAAACCTCATAACATTCCTCTATTAAAATCAAATCTATTGTCTATTTGATTCTTATGATATTTAATAATTTATTTTAAAAAAAGATGTAAAAAATTTAATAAAAAATAATAAAAAAAGTAATAGATTTAATTTATCTAAATCTATTGTTTAATTTGAACTGTTGGTATAATCTTGGCCTCGGCAGCATTCAATATGCTTGTATCACTTGTATTTGTTGTAAATATAATATCATATTCTGTGTCATTCACTATAAATCCGATATCCCTTGTAATATTGTCATATTCACTATAGGTTATGTTATACCCTGTAGTGCCACTTATATTAATATAGTCTGAATAGATAAGACTTCCCTCTTGATTTGCTTCAACATTTGCTGTTATTGTTGAAATCATGCCACTGATGGAATGTTCCTCTCCAGGAACAAGACTGTTGTTATATAGTTTTACACTTACATTATCTCCATTAAAAACAGCCATATATCTGTCACTGTCTGCATGGGTATATTCCTGAGGTATGGTTAAGCTGTATGCTGTGAAATTGTATGTGTTATTAGTTTCGTTTGTATTTGTAGCATTTTCATTTGAAAGTACATATGCATAGTTTACAACTAAAATAAGAAGGATAATTCCAGCAATTATGATTACATGTTTTTTATTAATGTTTAATTCTGGTTTTGACTCCATTAAGTTTGGTTTCTTTCTAGGTTTATCCTTTTTATTATTAGCATTATTATTTTCAGGATTACTTATTTTAGATCTTTCATAGGTAAATATATTTCCAAGACTTGCATCTTTCTTCTTTTTATCTGTATCTGCTTCAGTATCATCGTTTTTACTGAATATATTTACTGCCTTGTCTTGAAGTTCTATTTTCTCATCGGGTAATTTAGTATGACAATCTAAACAGTATTCCTCATTGTTAATATGTTCTTTACCACATTTTGGACAATACTTCGCCATTTTATCCCTTTTTTAATAATTTTTAACAAATTAGTATTTTATTGAATTATTCTTAAATTATTTATAATTTTATAATAAATATTATTTAATTATTATTGGTTTTATTTAAAAGTTTAAGTATTTTTATAAAAAATTTAGAAAAGAAAATAGTCATCGCTGATTTTATTTAATGTTTGATATTCTAAAAAGGAAAAGTATTTTCATCTATATATTTAATGCTTTTCTCAATATTTTCGATTTCATCATTATATGAATCTATATCATCAGATACAAATAGGAATCCATATTCTTTTTTATCTTTTATAAATCCAAATGTACGATATTCATAATTCTTTGTACCATTTTTACTTATGACATCATACATCTGTATGCCATTGACTTCTTTTATGGTACTATTTTCTATCAAAGCTCCATTTCTTAAATCTAAATTTTCCGTGGAACTTTTAATCTGATTTAGGTTTCTATTGGAATCTTTTGACTGATATACGCTCAGTACTATATTATGTCCATTATCCTTTCCTGCATAGCTTCCAATAACATTAGTTTCTGACTCATTAAATTCTTCCCATGTGGTTGGTAGCTTAAATGTTATTATCTTATTTGAGTATTCTCCAGGCTCATTTGTCGGATTAATGTAATTTAGGGAATTTTCATTAATATAGTTAAATGTGAATGTCGCTCCAATAGCTATTATTATAAGTATGATCAATATTAATGTTCCATGTCTATGTAGGATTTTAAAGTGTTTTTTATTTAACCGCCTATTCTCTCTTTCCTTTAAATCCTTCTCTTCAATAAACTCTTCAACACTTTCCATATCGCTTTTGGTATACTCTGAATATGGATTCTCTTCAATGGTGTGTATTGGATATATTGTATTGGACTCTTCCATCTCCATTGTTTCGATTATTTCCTCTACTTCTTGCTCCTGGTTTCTATTTATTTCAGGATATTCTTCAATTGGGGATTGATCTGTGTCTATTGCCGGGTATTCCTCTTCCTGGTTGGGATAATATTCCTCACTAGGTATGTAATCAGTGTCCTCTTTGATTGTATAATCTTCATTTGCTCTGTAATCTGTATTTTCAATTGAATAATCTTTGTCATGGTTTGTATCTTCTTTGATTGCATAATCCTCATTGTCTAATCCGTAATATGTATCATTTTCAATTGGATTGTCCTCATCATTATAACTGCTATCCTCTTTGATTGTATGATCTTCATCATTATCTTCTCTAACATGAGTATCATCTAAATTGTATTCCTCAATTGGTCTAGGACTATTCTCTCTTATTATTTGAGAAATGGGTATATGATACTCGTCAGGATTATTTTCATCCTTATTTGTTTTGGAATTAGAGGTGTTTCTTCTCTTTTCTGTAAGTTCCTTATAGTTTAAAGAATTTTTATAGTATGAATCTTTATCTACTAGTCTTTCACCACATTCCCTACAGAACTTCTCAGGACCTTCTGTTTCCGTTTTACAAATAGGACAAATTTTTGTCAAGAAATAGCACCAACCATATCTAATTAGAATTATTTATGTTTAGATAGTATTTATATTATACAGTTCATTTTGAAATTATTAGATTAAAAAGAGTATTCTTATATTTTTATAAAATATGTAAGTAAAGTGTTTTTTTCACTCTACCTACTGTGTGTTAAAAAATGAGATAAAAAACAAAAAAAGATTATTTTAAATAATCTTTATTTTTCTCTTTATCCAACTAATTATATTTGTTTTTTTAGTATTTATAATTTTGTATTTAGAATATCAGAAAATTTTATGTGGGATTAAACAAAGGATACTGTCTTTATTGGTCTTCTAAAATCCATTTAATGGTGTTTGTTTTTATATTATTTGTCCATACCTTTGCCTGACTTTTATGTTTGCTTTTACTGTCATTTTGTTTGTCTAAAGAGCTATTTAAAACTCTTGATTTGGCCTCAAGTTCTATAAGCAACTCTTTCAGTTCCTCTTCTTCCTTTCCCATAAGTGTCTTTAAAAAGGTTTCCTCAACTTGACTCTCAATACTTACTATCTGTTTTTCTTTATTGAGTATTTCGTTTGAATTTAGGATATTTTTTGTACTTTCATTAAGGTAATTGACCCTTTCCTGAATTTCCTTTGTTGTTCTCATTATCTCACTTTTTACTCCTTGCTTATGATTTTATCAAAACTGCCTAAAAGATTTAAGATATCGTCTTTACGTGCTAGGGTATTTAACCATTCTTCAGGTATTGAATCATAGCCATAATAAATACCTGCAAGTCCTCCACATATTGCTCCTACTGTGTCGGTGTCAGATCCTAAATTTACACTTTTAAGCAATGCCTCCCTATATGAGTTTGTATTTACTAATGTCCATAGCACCGCCTCAAGGGTATCTATCACATAGCCTGAACTCTTGATGTCATTTATATCCAAATCGAATATTTCCCTTGAGAAGATCCTTTCAAATCTTCCCCTTTCCATATTGAACTCCTTGTCGTCTTTATAATATTTTAACATGTCATCAATGGATTGGTTAATTGAATCCTTAAGACTTATGTTATTGTTTAATAATTTAACAGCTATTTGGCAATAAAGATGACATGCAATCTTGGATCTTTTATGGTTATGTGTAAGTCCAGATATATTGTATATTAATTTCACATCCTCACTGCTCATCCTTTCATTAATCAGATAGGCTATTGGTAATATTCTCATAAGGGATCCATTACCGTTATCATGTTCATAGCCTCCTCCACATTTTAAGGGATTTACTCCCTCATCATATCTTGATATGGCTAGAACGGTAGTATGGCCTACATCAAAGGTTTCACCGTCAGATGTATAGTCTCCATTATGGTACCAGTTGGAAAACCTCCTCATCATATCTTCATAATCGATTTCCGGATGTTCTATTATGCTGTCTACAGTTGCAAGGGTTAAGGAACTATCGTCTGAAAATGTTCCTGGTGCTTTGTTATATGTTCCATAACCTATCATTTTCTCTACCGGATTTTTCTCAAGTTCTTCCCTTGATTTGAATTCAACAGGTACTCCAAGTGCATCTCCTATAATTAATCCTATAATTCCATCTTTACTATTCATAATATTCCTCGCCATACCATATATAAAAATAGTTAATTAGATTTGAGATGGTCACCTTATAAAAAAATAGTTAAAATGGAGACCAAAAACTCATAGGTTCATAGAATCCATAATAATTTAGTAAATAATGGTTCAATGGGTTTTTATTTGCATAGTAATTTATTTCCGCTGTAAAATTATCACGGTCTATTAATCCATTTTTATACTTATATCTAATCCATTCAATGTGTTTACTGTCTTTGTTTAATTTTTTATAATATTTTGTTATGTTCTCAGGTATACTGCCTTCATTGGCATAATAAATATTACTTATTGCCTCAAAGTTTCTATCGTCTTTATAACTGATACTTGGTCCATTTGACTTGTTTTCCTCGACCTTCTCAATTAACTTTGCATCGGCAATACTGCTTATGTTGTATTTCTCCTCAAGCCTAAGGTTTTCCATAGCTTCCTGTTTATCTTTATCTACATCATGAAAATAAGCTAAAATATAAATCGCTGCAATTAGTACAATAACGATTACTATAACTGTAGCCTTTTTATTCATTTTAATCCCTAATATTTTTTATATTTTATAGGTATCGAATTTCAATTCTCAACTTAACGATGTGTAAGGTATGGACTTTTACAGTGTTGAATCCGGATTCTTCAAGATATGATACCTAAAATATAGATCTATATGTTAAAATCATTTACATGAAAACTATCATGATTTCTGTAAATTATTTTAATTTCATATCATCTTAAATTTTAAAAAATTTTTTTAATATTATTACTATTTATTTATTATTTTATTTAATAAATTTTATTTAATAGTTAATATAATATTATAAAATAGTGAGTGAAATGACTGAACAGGTTAGTAAAACAATACATTCTGTAACTGATGATATTCCTCTTGAAGGTGATATTAAAAAATACAATCTTGCTCTATTCAGTCCAGATGATGGTTTTAAAAAGGGAGATAAGGTAGTTGTCCTCAGTAATTCTGAATATGAAGAGATTAAAAATAAAATTAAGGAATATAAATTACAGAGTGAAAAAATAGATGAATTAGGAAATAACAGTGAAGATTTAAAAGTTAAAGATATTGAAATTGATAGTTTAAAAAATTCATTGTCTGATTTAGAAGATAAAAGTATTAAGGAAATCTCAATTAAAAATAATGAGATCGAATCTTTAAAAAAGAATATCATTGATCTTCAACTTGAAAATGAAACTCTTAAAGATAAAAGTTCTAACATTGATACTATGGAACAAGAAAAAGATAAAGAAATCAGTGCTAAAGATGAGCAGATCGGTATTTTAAAATCTAATATTTCTGAACTTGAATCTAGACTTGATTCTATAGATGCTAAAGATAAAGAAATCAGTAAATTAAAAGCTTTAGTGTCTGTTTCCGAATCTAAAGATAATGAGATTAAAAATTTGAAATCAAAAATATCTAAACTTGAGGCAAATGGTAAAGAACTTGAAGATTTAAAATCTGGGATTAAATTAAAGGATGATGAGATTTCTGATTTAAAAGATCAAATCATTACTTTAACTGAACGTTTAGAAGCTGAATCAAATAAAGTAAGTACTGAATTCTTACCACAAACAAAAGCTCAAAACGAAGAATTATATAAACTTCAAAATAAGGTTAATGAGAGAAATGAGATGTTATTTGAAGTTACAGATAATATTAACCAAACAATGGAGGAGGCTATTATTGATGCGGTAAAGGAAACTAATGACATTGTAAATGCCAGTAATAAAACTACACGTGCAAAAATTAATAATGCTGTAAGCCAAAGTGAAAAAGAAGTCACTGAAAGAAATAGGGCTATTGCAAGCAATATTAATAGTATGGTTGATAGTATTAATGATGAACTTCAAAATGTTTCTATCTGGAAATTATTATTAAATAGAAAGAACATTAATATTAAAATCCCAACAAGTGACTTAAATAAGCAAGTCAAAATTAATATGCCTAAAGATGTTGTTGAGGATAAAGAAGTTAATGTTGATGTTTTAAAGATTAAGAAGAATCACAAAATCGATAATCTCAAAAAACTTTGGATTGATACTGAAGAAGATAAAAACACAAAAGAGCCAATTGATGTCGGTAATGTTAAAAAATAAATTTTGTTTTGTTTAGTCATTCACTATTTTAAATATTTCCTATTTCATTTATTATTAATAAAAATTGTTTAATATAAAAAATTTAAAATTCAAACAAGATTAAATAAAATAGGTAATTAAATTAAAAAAGAATAAGATCTTAAGGTTTTTTCTTAATATTTCCAATAACCTCAAATATTTTATCTTCATTAAACCCTGTATCAGATTTAATTAGATATCGATTACCATTTTTAGTAAATGAGTAATAAGTATAATCATGACTTAAATATTTGTCATTATCATTTGTTTTAATAATAGTTACATTAACTCCATTTACATTTCTACTTGTATTTGACAATATTCTTTGTCCATCTACTTCCTTATTAATGGATTGGCTATTTACATTTTCAGTTATTGAAAGTGCATACTTATTGTCTTTTAAGTAGGCAGTGTGTGATACTTCTGTATTGTCTGGAAGTGAAAGGCTACTTGGTACATCAAACTCACTATTTGTCATTGTACAGTCTGGTCCTAATTCTCCAATTATCCAATTAATTCCTACAATAGCAATAATTATTATTATAAGACCAATACAGCAATCCCTAACAAACTTATTACCACTTTCTTCAGGATCCTTATCTTTAAGAAATTCTTCTTCCTTCATAATCAAACCTAACTTCCGTTTATAAAAACAAATATTACTTCTATTTATTATATCTTTTTAAATATTTAAATAAATACTTTCGATTTAAAAATATTAAATTATTTGTTTCTTTATTTTTTTTTATTAAATATTCATTTTTTCAATCTAAAACTGTTTAGCTTTTATTTTAAGCTATTTAGTTTCTATTTGGATACTTTAACTTTATATATTTAATAAATTATATATTATAAACATAGAATAATCATTTTATTAAATTATGTTGATATCTTTATTAATATAGTTTAATAGATAGTTTGCATTGAAAATTATATATCTGGAATTCTATATGGTATTATGAGAGGTATTAAAATGATAACTAAGATTTTGAATAAGTTAACTGAGGATATTCCTGAAGAAGATAAACAATATGTTAAAGATAAAATTAAAGAATATATTGATGAAGAATCTTATCAGATTGCTAAACAAAGACATGTTGAGGTTACTGAAGATATTATAAACGAAGTTATTAATGAAATGGGTTCTATTCAAGATTTTATTGATGAGAATTTAAAGGAGCCTAAAGAATATAAATGGGCATTAAATAAAATTGTAGAAACTGATATGTGCGCTAAATGTGGTACTTGTACTGTTGTATGTCCTAATAATATTTTAGAATTTACGGATAAACCACAGCTTACCTCAGAATGTCGACGTGATGGTCAGGGTATGTGTATGGAAGTATGTCCTAGAATGTATTCTGCTAAACATATGATTGAAGTTAGGGAGGACTTTAAAGAAGAATATTATTATGGTAAGGGTACAATAAAAGGACAGGATGGTGGAGTTGTATCTTCATTTCTAAAATACTTAATTGAATCTGAGAAGATCGATGGTGCAATTGTTGTAGGTGATGAGAAATGGAAACCTGTATCAATGATTGTTAAATCTCCTGATGAACTTTCAAAAACTGTAAAATCCAAATATACAATATCAACATTGGAGGCATTATCTGAAGCTTATAATCAAGGTCTTAGAAAAGTTGCTGTAGTAGGTCTTCCTTGTCAAATTCAAGGTTTAAGAAAGATACAATATCATCCATACCATGCAAAACATTCAGCTGAAAGAGGATGGGATGGTAAGGCTAAAAAATTACCTAAAATAGAATATCTCATAGGTTTATTCTGTACTGAAAAATTCAATAAAGAAACAATTGATGATATTCTAGCCGAACATAATATTGATATTAATGATGTTAAAAAGTTCAATGTCATTAATGGTAAATTCACTATTGAAACTAATGATGATGTTTTACACCTTCCAGTTAAGGATATTGAAGTAGCTCCCGGTTGTAAAATGTGTAGGGACTTTGATTCAGAACTTGCAGATGTGTCTATCGGATCTGTTGGAAGTGAAGAAGGATATTCCACCATTATTATAAGAACTAAAAAAGGTGAAGATATTAAAAACATTATTCCTGTAAAAGAGGGGGTAGATGTAAGTAAAGTTCAATTCCTAAGGGACTTTAAAGAGAAAAAATTCCAGAAAGCACTTAAACAACGTAAAGATAATGATGAATTCATATCTTATTATTGGATTGATGATTATGGTGGAGCAGGTTTAAGAACTGATGGAAAATATTTCATCAGATTAAGAGCTAAACCATCCGGATTTTACACTCATGAGGAAGTCCAATCTATAATGGATATTACTAAAAAATATGGTGCTAGAATAAAAGTCACAAATAGGGAAGAATTCGAATTACATGACTTTGAGCCTATCGATGTTGAAAACGCAATTCTAGAGTTAAGAGAGGCTGGATTTATTAATGGTGGGGAAGGACCCCTTGTAAGATCACCACTTGCATGTCCAGGTAATCAGAATTGTAAGTTAGGTTTAATTAATACTACCCGAATTGCAAAAGAATGTGAGAAAAGGTTTAAAGAATTACCTGCACCTTATAAATTTAAGATAGCTATTAGTGGTTGTCCTAATAAATGTATAAGACCACAAATTTCTGATTTTGGTATTAATGGTTATAAGGTCCCATATACTGTTGAAGAAAAATGTAATGGTTGTGGAAGATGTGCGGATGTATGTAAAGTAGATGCACTTGAGATTACAGGAGATATCGCACATACTGACTATGATGTATGTATTGGTTGTGGAAAATGTGTTAATGCATGTCCTCATAAAGCTAAAGAACTTAAATATGATGGATTTAATTTATACATTGGTGGAATGAGTGGTCGTGAAGTTGTTGAAGGTTTAACGCTTAATGTTGAAGATGAAGAAACAATATATAAATTAATTGAAGCAACTCTTAAAGTCTATAATAGATTAGGTGAAAAACCTCAAAAAGAAAGAGTAGCTAGTACAATGAAGCGTGTTGGTGAATTAAGATTCATGAATGAGGTTAAAAAAGAATTGGAATCTATGGATTAATTTAGTTAAAAAAGGGTATAAGTCTTAAACTTATATTTTTATTTTTTTTTTAATTAGGATATCTTCTTAAAATTCAATTTTTACACTTTAATATCTTTAAAATATAAAGTCAGGTATTATTGTCTTTTTTTATAAAATTTTTATAATTTTTATTTTATTATTAGCTATTTTTATTTTTTCTAAGTTTCAATGTTTTTAAATCAGCTTTTTTTATTTTTTCTAAGTTTCAATGTTTTTAAATCAGCTTCTTTTTGAAATTAGTTTATGTCTTTATAAATAAAATTACCAAACCCTACTAATGTAATTTATAGTTATTTACATTAAATCTGTTTTTTCTATTTTACAATGCCCTTTATATTCTGCTCTATCCCCGGCATGTTCTAGTTTTTTAATACCAATACGTAAATTACCTGATCTATAAGCTCTTTCACTTAACTCAGCAACTAAATCATCACTGATTACTTCCGGATAAAAACCTAAGTCCGCTCTCTGTTTAAGTATATTATATACTTCTTGTTGGGTGTAGAATGGAAATCCTATTTCAATTGGGAGATGTATGGTTGAAACATTCAAATCTGTTGCAGTAATATTTTTCGATGAACTTACAGTAATTACAGATATCTGTACATCGGGATATTCTTCATGAGCTCTTAAGAAATCATACAATGTTCTATTAAGTTCTATTGAATTTTTAATATTGTCAAACTCATCAAGACCAAGAATTAATATTATTTTATTCTCGGTTAGATAATCCATTATTCTGTTATAGAAATTGTATGTATTTAATGTTGCAATATCTTCATGAAATAGTCTTTTATATACTTCAGAAAATATTTGGTATTCTGTTCTATGGATCTTACAGTTAATATATACTGTAAACACGTTAGAATATGCTTCCTTAATAAGTTGGAAATATTTCTTTAAGGTTGTGGTTTTTCCTGTAGCATTAGTACCTTTAAGTAACATATTATATGGTGCATATCCAGATTTTACTTTTCTTGAATGAAATGCCATTGAATTTAGTTGGTGGTCCCTATATTGATATATTTCAGGTATGTATTCTGTTGTAAAAACAGATTTGTCCTTGAAGATTGTTCCCTCCTCTTCAATCACATCAAATATTGTTTTTTGTCTGATCCTCACTCCTCCTTTTATTATTCTAACATTTTTATCTATTTAATTTGTTTAATATAAAAAAAGTCCGAGAGCATTTGGAAACTATTTATTCTAAAACCATTTTCTTATAAAAGGGGATTAGTTAAAATTCAATTTTCATGGAATAATACATAAAATGGATATTAATACTAAAAAAATTTCTTTATGTATTCACAATGAAATAATACTTAAAACAAGGGTTAATAGTAAAAAAATTTTATTGGATTTACAATGAAATAATACTTAAAACAAGGGTTAATAGTAAAAAAATTTTTATTGGGTTCACAATGAGATAATACTTAAAAAATAGAGTGAAGTTTTAAATGTCTCGAGAAACTTTGTAATTTCAGATTGAACTATGATGAATAATGATTTAATTAGAAAAATCCTTCTAAAAATAGTAAATAGATAATGTGAATATTAGTTTGTAAACGTAATATTCAATTATCCTTATTAAACCTTAAATTTTATTCTTCTTTATCTTTTTTATATACATATCCTGCAATAATTAATATAATTATAACTATAGCAATTATTCCAAATGGCAATGTGTAGTTAGTGTCTTTAAGATTATTGGTGTTCTTGTAAATTGCATATGCTTTGGATGCAGATTGACTGCCATCTCCAGCAGATGAACTTGATCCACTTGCTAAATCTTCACCTGACATGCCGGTATTTGTATTTGTTGAATTACTTGCAGTTCTAATTGATCCATTACTGTTTTGTATTGAATTACCATTACTATTAAACATGGTTCTTCCATTCATTATACCGTTTCCATTATGGATTCTACCATTTTGTGATGAATTTCCATTGAGTCCATTGTGGTTTCCACTACCATTAGTGTTAAATGGGTTTGTACTGTTTCCAGTTCCATTTCCATTAAATGGATTGGTTCCATTTCCATTAGTGTTGGCATTAAAGAAATTTCTAGTATTTGGAGTATATGGATTGCTCATTGCATTTATAACATCATTAGGAACTAAATCTTCAGGCATGTCCTGTTTCTCATCAGGGTTTCCAGTATTGTTGAAAACTTGGTTATTATA
>JBJEIL010000154.1:0-23313 GCA_051876995.1 Methanobrevibacter sp.
TGATAATACTAGGATATAGGCTTCTAAAATCGAACTGGACAAGGTTTTCATGTAGACCAGGTACAGGTTCTTTTACAAATCCCCCCTCATTTTGATCATGAATCCTTGAGGTATCTCCTGCAGAAGGTTTGTTTGGTATAACCTCATTGATTTTATAAGCCTCTTTAACAAGATACCATTCTGCTTGTTGACCAGTGGTCATACGGGTTATATCAAAAAATGGTTGACCAACAATACGTGTAAGCTCTAGGTTTAATGGTAAAGTCTGCTCTGCAATCATTAAGGTTGATACAACATCATCTAATGAATAGTCAAATAGCTCATCCAAATACTTATTGTCACTATCCCAGTATTTCCAGATAATTTCACCGGGAACATCTTTTTTCTCTTCACCGAATAGCTCCAGATATACACGCTCTAATGTGTATCTGTCAAGACTCATGTATCTTCTCATAACCAAATATAAATCAACATGAACAAGACCTTTAAATGATGCGGCATCTGTAAATCCTCTTTTTATAAATTTTAAAGATGAACCGTCCATACCCAAATCAAGTTCAATCCCATACATTCCTGCCCTATCCTTAAGATATGGAAAATCAAAATTGTCAGAGTTATAACCTACTATAATATCTACCTGGTTTTCCTTAACAATTCTTACAAATTCCTCAATCATTTGTTTTTCCGAATCTAATTTCATGACAAAAGACTCGTCAGTATCTTCCACCTTATCTTTAGTGGATAAAACCTTTCTAATTCCAAAATTACTTGTAACACCAATCATGATTATCTCATCTATATCTGAGTTTGGAAGGCCTCTAGGATTGTAAACTTCTAAATCAAAACTAAGTATATTGAAGTCAGTATATGATTGGTCAAGGTTTTTCGGAGGATGATTTAATTTTATAATCTCAAGATTTTCATAGCTGCTTGTAACGCTTTTATGGGAATCTAATAAGTCACCTTCAATTTCAATGACACTCATTGGTATAACATCATTATCCATTAAGTAACGTCTGTAAAATGGAATATCATGTTCACGAATATCAACTACGGAATCTAATCCTTTAATCTCGTCTCTGTATTTGGGTACTTCCTGAGGATGTGAAAATGTGATTTTTATGAATTTTTTAGGAATCTGGAAGTCCTTCTTATCTACAATTTCGATATCCTCAGTTTCATATACTTCAAGATCTTTTAAGCATTGGTCTATATCTTTAGGTTCTATATAGAAATATGGTTGGAAAATATAGTCTAATGCAATAATTTTCTTAGGATTTTCATCTTCAACTTCCCTTCCAAGTAAACGTATAACAGGCTTTTCATCCTCTGTAATATAATCAATATCCAAAAGCACCATGTTTCTTTTAACCATAGTAACACCTATGTTTTTAATATCTTTAAAGTTTTAATTTAATAATTTAAAAAATACATATAATTATTGTTCAATTTCTAAAACATCGTCATTATTCTCATTTTGATTTTCAAATTCTTTCTCTTCCTTATATGCTTTGATTACAGCAGATGCCACACCCAAAATCAATGGTCCTAAAATAAAACCTACAATACCCATTACTAAAGGTCCTGCAATAAAACCTAAAAGTAAGATTAATGGATGTATATCTGCATATTTTCCTGCAATAGCAGGTCTTATATACATATCACTTAAAGATAGTCCGCAGCCAAAGATTACAACTAATATTAATCTTATATAGTTTCCACTGAAGAAATCCTTAACAGCCAATATACAATATACTGGCCATGGTCCAATGACTGGAATCAATTGACAGATACCGGTTATAACTCCCAAAAATCCACTGTATGAATACCCAAGTAAACTGTAACCTACAAATGCGATGATACCAATGATTATACTTGTAAGCACATGTCCATAAAAGATACTTTTTAAGACATCCTTTATCTGGTTAAACATCCTATCAAAGAATGAGGTTTTTCTATCAGGAATAAATGAGAATATATAATCCCAACATTTATCGCCGTCACGTGCAAAGTAAAAGGTTGTAAAGACTAAAACCAATATTTGAACGGAGATATTAGGCATATCACGAATAAGACTTATAAGATAACTAGACAACCACTTAAAAATACTGTTAAAACCATTATAAATCCCATTTGCAATAGAATGACTCATACCTTTATATTGATAAGGCAATATTGAAGCTATCCATGTATTAAGCTGACCCATATCCAAAGTAGACAGATTTCCAGTACTACCTAAAAGTGATGATATGAGGCTTATTGACATTGTAACAATATAAACCAATAACAATATTATGGGGATGATTATCAAAAGCATTCCCAAAATATTTGATAATGAAGCGGAGGGTATTTTATTATTTAATCTTCTTGCAACTGGTCTTACACCTAAAGACAATATAATTCCAAGAATTACCATATTCAACACAGGTGTTAAAACCATTATAGAAAGTATTGCAAAAATGATTATAATAATTAAAGGAGTTGTAAGTTTATCTGAAATATTAATTGACATAATATCTTTTTATAATTAAATGAATTGTAAAATTTTCTTTAACTTTGAGGAATAACATACTCTATAATTTTTTAATCCAATATAATTAAATTAAATTAATTGCAAGTTTTCTCTAATATTAGATAAAATCAAATTAACAAAGATAAATCCTGAATTAAATTAAATTCTTTCACCAGATGGAGATCTCCTATACTTTCCAAACTCGGTAATAAGTTTTAAATTATCATTATCAAATACAGGACCTTCCTTACATACCCTCCAACCAGTTGAATCAACACAACATTGACCACATATACCTATAGCACATTTCATATATCTCTCAAGGGAATATTCTGCATCTATATTGTTTTCCTCCAAGGTATCATAGATAGGTTTCATCATGACCTCAGGTCCACATACTACAGCAGAATCATAGGCATTGTTCTTAAGTAAATCTATGGTTCTATCAGTTGCAAATCCTTTAAATCCTGAGGATCCGTCATCCGTAACATTATATACATCTGCACCTGAGTTTTTAAGTCTGTCCTCAAACAATAGTTCATCTTTATTTACAGCTGCACATACTACATCCACATCATTATTCTTTATAGCCTCATCTGTAAAAGCAGCAATGGGAGCCATTCCAACTCCACCACCAATAGCCAATATCTTCTTACCAGAAGGTATGTCAAATCCATGACCATAAGGACCTCTAAGACCTAATAGATTACCAGCATCTAATTTATGAATATCACCTGTAAAAGGACCGATATTTTTAACTGAAATTCCAATCTCCCCCTCTTCCCGATTTATATAGGATATAGACATTGGTTTTTCATCCTTAAAATTCCACACCATGATAAATTGACCTGGATAAGGAGTTGTATCTTCATCCATATCCCAATCGAAAATAAATGTCTTGATAGTTGGTGTTTCTTCAACAACAGATTTTATTTTTAAAACTTTTGGAACATTCATCTTTACACCCCTTAATCTTTATGAGCAAATCCTACCATTTCATCAATGGACTTAAAATCATTTTCAATCATAAAACCATTTAAGCCCTGTGAAATATCATCAAATACTCCAATACCCTCATCCATTATTGAGGTACCTATCTGCACAGCACTTGCACCTGCATATAAATATTCAACTACATCTTCATAGTTGGATATTCCCCCAACACCAATAATAGGAACATCTACTGCTTCAAAAACATCATAAACACAGCGAATACCTATTGGTTTAATTGCAGGTCCACTCATTCCACCAAACTTATTTGCCAAAATAGGATATCCTGTTTTTAAATCGATTTTCATTCCAGGACCTAATGAATTAATTAAACTTAAACAATCTACTCCACCATCTACGGCAGCCTGTGCAATCTCTGTAATACTAGTTACATTTGGAGTCAATTTTGCAATAATAGGTAAATCCACTGCATCCTTAACAGCACTAACAATCTTTTCAGTTAAAATAGGATCCTGACCAATTGATGCACCATAACCTTCCATTGCATGGGGACAAGAAATATTTAATTCAATCATATCGACCAAATCCTCGATTTCCTGTGCCACATATGTAAATTCCTCAGGATTTGCACCGTAAATTGATGCTATTAAAGCCTGACCTTCAACGGTTTTTACAGCATCTAACTCTTTAGAAAAAGCATCAACACCAGGAGAAGATAGACCTATTGCATTTATAATACCTCCAGTAACTTCCACTGTTGTTGGATTATGATAACCTGGATTTGGATCTTTTGAGAAGGATTTGCTTACTACCGCAGCAGCACCTGAATCTAAAATCCTATTTAAACTACTTCCATTACTACCCATAATACCTGCAGCCAACATTAAAGGATTTTTAAGTTTAATACCACATATCTCCGTTTCTAACATAAAAATACTCCATTTAATTATTAAATAACAATACTTCCAAATTATTGAAATTACTAAAATTTTATATCCGAACATGTAAAAATAATTCAATTAAATTTAAATTAGAATATAAAATACAATAATCTAATTATTAATGATTTATGATTTATCTAAGATTTATAATTATGTAATAGAAATCCGAGTAAATAATAGATAAAATACAAATTTAAAAAATCCATTATAAAATTTATAATCATCAAAGAAACTCAATTAAAAAGACAGATAAGAAATTAGAAATAAAAAAGGATAAATTATAATCTAAATCCAGTATATTAAAACTATCAGATTAAAATCTATTAAAAAATAATTCAAAATTAAATGACTTTAAAAATAAGATTAAAACCATCAAATACCAATTATTTAAAAAAGCCATATAATTTATAAAATATAATTAGACAATGGATTATATATGAACAGATAATTAATATTATTTAAAAACATGAAATAAATAAATATAAAATAGAAAATAAACTTTGAAATAATTCAAAAGAAAACTTTAATATTATATAAAAACATAATATGAAATATGGAAATATATATAACAAATTGTATTGCTGGATTTTTAAGTTTTGATTCTAATCTAAAATTAATTGACTATACTCTTTTTAAGGAAGATGAAGCAGGATTAAAACTTCATAATATAAATCAAAACATTCTTACAAGTGAAGAAATCTCATTAATTGAAAAAACACCAGACGAATATAACGGGATAAATATTGAAACCAGCAATAGACATTCTGATTATAGTGAATTAAAAAATTATGAAAAAATCAGAATAGGACGTCCTAATAAAGGTGGAGAGTATTTAAGAGCCAATTTATTAGAAATTCTTCAAGACATAAACTTCATTTCCTCACCAGAGGAATACAATGAAAAACTAACAAATATCTCTAATCAGATTGCAATATTGAAGATGAAAGAATCCTCACAAGAAGAGGATAAAGTTTTAATTCAAGCTGTAAATGCAATTGATGAGGTTGATGAAGAGATATCCAAATTGATTGAAAGATTAAGAGAGTGGGAGACAATCTATTTTCCAGAGATTGAAACCCTACACAACAATGAATCATATGTTAAATTAATTGTTGATTATGATAATAATAGAGAGAGGATTATTGAAAATAATCAGGAACTCTTAAATAATATCCAAATAAGTAACGGTGCAGATTTAAAATATGAGGACATCGAAATAATTAATGGTTATGCAAGATCAATAATGTCCCTTCAAAATACAAGATCCTCGATGGAGAAATATATTGAAGACAAGATGGAAAAGATTGCACCAAACCTTAAAGATTTACTGGGAGCAACATTAGGAGCTAAATTAATAGCCCATGCTGGAAGTATGAAGCGACTTGCAACATATTCTGCAAGCACTATTCAGATCATGGGTGCCGAGAAGGCATTATTTAGACATCTTAAAACTGGTGAGAATCCTCCTAAACATGGCCTAATATATCAAAACCCCTTTGTTAGAAATAGTAACTATTGGAATAGAGGAAAGATTGCAAGAAGACTTGCTTCTAAAATAACCTTTGCAGTTAGAAAAGATGTTTTTACAGATGACATTAACAGAAACCTTAAAGTAGAATTTGAGGAGGAAGTTGAAAAAATTGAAAAGGAAAATCCTTTCCCAAAACCAAAATCTACTAATAAAAATACCAATAAAAGAAAGAGTTCTAAAAAATCAAAGCATCATAAGAAAACTAAAAAACGAAGACGTTCAAAAAGAAGAAGGCATTAAATTCAATAAATAAGTTAAAAAAAAATAATTAATTAATTATTTAAAACTTAAAAAATATATTAAATAGATTATTTTATTATATCTAATGAAAGAATGATTAAAATAATCAATCCAATAATTAAAACATATAAAATAATTAAGATTTAAAAGATAAGAATATTAAAAAGCTTATTAAAATAAAGGTAAGTTGATAAAATGGAAGTTTATGAAATAAACAATGACATAGCTACAGAAAACCTAATTCCTGGAACCAGGGTTTATGGTGAACCTTTAGTAAAAGACGAGAAAACAGGAAAAGAATACAGGATATGGAACCCTAATAGATCAAAATTATCTGCAGCATTACATAATGGATTAAGTAAACTAAACATAGATGAACATTCAAATGTATTATACCTTGGTGCATCTACAGGAACTACTGTTTCACATATTTCAGATATCGTTAAAAAAGGCAGGATATTTGCAGTGGAATTTTCACCTGTAAGTATGAGGAAATTATCAAGACTTTGTCAAACAAGACCTAATATTGCACCTCTTTTAAATGATGCAACTAAACCTAAAGATTACCTTAACTTAGTTGATAAAGTAGATGTAGTATATTGTGATGTTGCACAGCCTACACAGACACAATTATTCATTGACAATATGGATCTTTTTATGAAAGATTCTGGACAAGGAGTATTTATGATTAAATCCAGGAGTATTAATGTTAATATTAAACCAAAAACGGTTTATAAAGAACAGGAAAAACTATTAAAAGCTAATGGATACTCTATTGTTGAGAAAGTTAAATTAGAACCATATGAGAAAGACCACATCTGTTTTATTGTTGAAAGGTCTTTTTAAATAAAACTAACAATTATTAATAATATTTTTTTAAATAAAAAAAATATTATACTTTTAAAATTTTATAGCTAAACTATTTAATAAAAACATTCACATTAATGAATATTTATCTACTATTTTTATAATTCATATATGAATATCGAATTAAATTTTATTTTATTATCTTAACTATTATACTTAAAAAAATAATAAATTATTACTCAATTAAAATTAAATTTTAGTAATGATTCCATATCTAAATTAGAAAAATAATTGATTATAAACCATTAAAAATTTAGGTGAAAATATTAAAAAAGTATTACTATTGATACCTTTTTATATTAGTAATTAGATATAATTAAATGCTAATGCAATATATAAAAATTAGTTCAAAAGACCGCCTCTAGATGCAATTCACTCTATAAATACTCCACATCAGTATGAATCTAGAGGATTGAACTTATTTTTAATTTTTACTATTTTTAAAACGTTTTATTATAATATTTTATCTAATTTTATATTAAGTTTAAAGAATTTATTTTCTATTAAAAATTCCGTAAAAATTTAAAAAAAAGTATTACTATTCATTAAATAGATAAAACAAAATTTTAAAGATTTTTAATTAAATAAAATATTAAAAAATGTGATTATAAATTAAATTTAGATATTAAAAATCTTAATAAGAATCGGAAATCATTAAATTCTTGATATAAATTTTATGTGATGGGTTAAATGGCGATAATTCCACGTTTGCTGTAAGTGAAATTATATTAAGCCTACTTAATGGATAAGATTTTTACCTAAATAATAAAGATAATATTAAAGTGCTTTTTCTATCTCATCAAAGATTATAGATGCAAGAACATCCTTAGATGCAAGTGGAATCTTATTATAACTACCATCATCATGAACTAATATAATCTCATTAGTATCAGAACCAAATCCACATCCCTTATGAGCAAGATCATTTGCAACTACAAGATTTGCACCTGCAGTTTCAATTTGTTTTAAAGCATGATTAATTAGTTCATCTTCACCTATATCATACTGAGCTTTAAAACCAACCAAGTATACCTCTTCGTTTATATCTTTTATTTGACGAATTATTTTTTCCACAGGTTTAAATTCTAGTGAAATATTAAGTGAGGAAGAGATTTTATGAGACTTCATCTCAATCGGTTCAAAGTCACTAATTGCAGCACTTGCAATGAAAACATCAAAGTCACCAATCATGCTTTTAATTGCATCATTCATCTCAGATGATGTCTCAACATGAACTGTGTTAAATATTGACGGAATTTCAACATCACATTTAGCTGCAATTAATGTTAAATCTGCACCACGAATATATGCTTCACGAGCAAGTGCTAAACCCATTTTACCAGAGGATTTATTAGAGATTCCCCTAATTGGATCAATAGGTTCATATGTTCCACCTAAATTTATTAAAACCTTTTTACCTATAATTGAGTTTCTCATAGTATCATAAAATACATTTTTAAATAAGAATAAGAATTTTAAAAAAAATTAAAAAAAAAAAAATAAAATAAAACAATTGAGTCTTTTAAAAGATTCAATAAGTAATCATCAATTAGAATATAATTAATAAAGAGCCAATAATAAGAAAGTCAGCAAATTTATTATTCTTTATCAGCTTTATTTAAGTTAATTAATCTTAATGATTCAAGTACAATGTTTTCAATATCAGGGAATTTTGCTTTACCTTCTGCCATTTTAGGGTCTACAAAATGAACCCCATCATTTTTACACTTTTCAATATTTTCACCAATAGCTTTATACATTGAATCATGCATTGATGGAACCATTAAAATTGGAGTATCATGACCATAAGCCGCAATTAATAAAGCATTAATTGGATTATCAGATATTTTATATGCAAACTTACTTATAACATTGGCAGTTGCAGGAGCAACTAAAATTAAATCTTCCTGAGAATATTTAACATGTTCAATTTGTCCTGTAAGTTCAGTTACAACAGGTTTAGTAGTTGCAAACTCCATTGATGTTGGAGTAATAATCTTACAAGCTGCATCACTCATAAAACATTTAACTTCCTGTCCGTTTCTTCTTAAATCTCTAGCTAATTGAACACATTTTGTAGCAGCTATACTACCAGTAACACATAATATTATCATATAAATCACTATTTAAATTTAAAAATAAAAAATAATAAAGTTTTGGCTAAATATTTGATTTTTAAATATTTAATATTCAAATAAAACAAAACACTGTTTTTATAATAGATTATACTTTAGCCAATAATAATTAAAATAAAATAAAAAAAATAAAAATTAAGAAATTTCAATATTTGAAATTATATAATTAAAGTATTTATTTACAGATTCAAATTGACCTTGAGGAGCAGTACATAATATTACATAAACTTGGTTATTACTTTCAACCCAAACTGCCCTATGTTCTTTAGTGTTATTACCTATATCAGAAAGATATTCCGCTTCATAAGCCTCTTTACCATTAACTGCAGTGGAATTTCCTAAAGATACTAATTGATTAGATGAATTAGATAATATTGATGAATATGTTTGGTTAACAAATGTATTTAATGATTCACCATTTAAATCTCTTTTTTCAACATTAACATTTACTCGACCATATTTTGAAGATGAATCAATTGACTTAGAATCTGCAATAGCTACAACAGTATCATTTGTTTCAGCTTTAGCTATAACCCAATCAGATGGAAATTTAAGAACAACACCATTTTGAGAAACAGTTTGAACATCCGTTTGATTTGTATTGTTCTGACTCCTCTCATGATTGGACAATATTACCGCTGCACCAACTAATAATAAAATAATAATTATTCCTAAAACAATATAAGATTTTTTCATGATCAATCCACCATATAAAAAATAATTAATAAATTAAAAAATATTTAATTTATTGAGTTGTTCCTCCAGATGAGGAACCACCAGAGTCAGAACCACCAGTATCAGAACCACCTGATGAAGAACCACCAGAGTCAGAACCACCTGATGAAGAACCACCAGAATCTGAACCACCAGTATCAGAACCACCTGATGAAGAACCACCAGTATCGGAACTACTTGTAGTAGAACTACCAGAATCTGAGGTAGCAGTAGTAGTATCAGAACTACTTGAATCTGAAGTACTTGTACTAGTTACATTAGAAGTCGTATTATTTTCTATAACCACAGGGAAAGCAGAATCAGTTACAACTGCAGAAGCATCGGAAATATTAACAGCCTGAAAATCAAAGTTGAACATTCCAAATCCAATTCCTGCAGTAAATGCAATGATTAAAAACAATACTACAAGAATACTGTATTTTCCCTTATTACTTTTACTTGCTTTAGGTTTATTATTATTAACAGGTCTTTTAGGATTAACAATATATTTCTGAACAAGTCTTTCATCTTCCTTCCTGCTTAACTCTGCAGCCCTTCTGTCAGGTCTGTAATTACGGTTAGGTTTACTAGATGAAGAAAACTGTCTTCCTTGCATAGCACGAATTCTGCTGGAAGCATCAATATTCTTTAACTTAATCATATATTGTCGTGATAACTCCTTATACTTCTCATCTGAGATTTTACCTGCTTGATGATCAGCTTTAAGTTCTTTCATGACTTTAATAAGCTTTTCTTTATCTGGATTAATAATACCATCAACCTAAAAAAAATTTTAAAAATAATATTTAAATTAAATATATTAATCTATTTATTTATTATTTTTCATATAAAATTATTATGATTATATTTAGAAATTCACTTTAAAAAAATAGTTTTACTAAAAATTCAAAAATATTGAAAATTAAATAAAAGCCCCAAACAATTAAAAAAATAGATTAAAAATCCTATATACTTAAAAATTTACCAATATCATGTTAATCTTTTAAAATTATAAAAAATTTTAGAATTAAATTTTTAAAAACTGATTCCTATTGAATTAAATGATATGAACCTAATACTTTAAAAAAGGAAGTGTTTTCACCAATTAATTTTAGGATTTTGCTGATATCCTTATCTTGCCTATGGCCTTCAAAATTAATAAAGAAGATATATTTGTTTAATCCCTGTTTAGAAGGTCTTGATTCTATTTTAGACAGGTTTATAGAAAACTCTGCAAAAATACCTAAAATTCCATATAATCCACCAGGCCTATCATTATGTAAGGAAAATACGATACTTGTTTTATCATTGCCTGTTGGTCTTGAATCATGTTTAGACAAAACTACAAACCTTGTTTCATTATTGTCTACATCCTGAATATTCTCATCCAAAATATTTAAATCATATAATTCTGCAGCCTTAACAGTGCCAATTGAAGCTGAATTTTTAAAGTTTACAATATTCTTACATGCTGCAGCAGTACTTGACGTTGAATGAACCCTAAAAGAATTGTTTAGAATATAATTATGACACTGTGCCAATGCCTGAGGATGGGAATAAACATCACTTATATCAGATAACTTAAGTCCTTTAGGAGCCATAAGATTATGATTAATAGGAAGAACAATTTCACCTTCAATCATCAGATCATATTCATGAACCAGTGCATCTAAAGTAACATTAACAGGACCTTCTATAGAATTTTCAATTGGAACTACACCCTTAACACATTTAGATGTGATAACTGCATCCATCACATCATTAATGGTATCAAAATAGACAAGTTCTGTTGAGTCATCATATAATTTATCTTTTAAAATAGAAGCCGCCTGATGAGTAAAGGTACCTTCAGGTCCTAAAAAAGCAATATGGGAAATTTAAAAAACCTCCAAAAAAAAATAGTAAAAAAGCTAAAATGAATTTTAGCTTTATAAAATAAAATTATTCACTTTCTATGTCTGCTACAAGAGCAAGTAAATCTGTTTGAGTAATGATTCCAACAACATTGTTATTTTCATCAGTTACAGGATATCCATTAAATCCTGTTTCCTTCATTAAACCTGCAACTTCAGAGATACTTGCATCCTTAGAGATTCCGGAAACAGCAGTAGACATAATATCTTTTATATAAATATTTTTGATTTGTGTTTTTTGATATTTTTCAGGTGTTTTCTTTTTGAAATCCATAAGAGCCCTGATAATATCTTTAGAAGTGATAATTCCCACAAGACCATTATCTTCATCGGTAACAAGTAATCTACCAATTTTATTATCAATAATAGTACGTCTTGCATGAACTAATCTATCCTCTATAGAAACTGTAATAACATCCTCAGTCATCACATCTTCAACTTTAATTTTATCATAAGCCCTACCAGTACATAAATCTACAAAGTCAGCTTTTGAAACAATTCCAACCATAACATCATTGGATTCGATTGGTACAGAACCAATTCCATTATCTAACATGATGTTTGCAACATCAGCCAAATTCATTGATTCATCTACTGCTATAACATCTTTAACCATAACAGAGGATATATGTAATTTAGCAGGGGTTAAATTGTTGGTTTTTGAAGATCCTAATTTTTTTGCAATATCCCTTTCTGATACAATACCTACTAATTCTCTTTCATTATCCCGATTAGTATTGATTACCGGTAATCTAGAAATATTGTTTTTTCTAAGTAATTTTAAACCATCTAAGATATTTTGATCCTTATCGATAGTTACTAAATCCTCAGACATAATGTTTCTAATTTGCATAAATATACCTCCTAAGGATTATTAGTAAAATTACCAATAAAATAGCAAATCTATAAGCTAAAACCATATTGAAGGAGCTATCCTATTAATAATTAAACTAGAAATATAATTAAAAAACTTATTAATTTAATGATTCAAAAACCATTAAATCTAACTATCATTAATAGCTTTAAGAATATCTCTTTCAGTGATAATTCCAAGAACTTTATCGTTTTTAACTACTGGAACTCCACCAATATTCTTTTCTTTTAATAATTCAGAGAAATCCCCAAGTCTAGTTAATGGTTCAACAGTTCTTGCACCTTTAGACATAACCTCAGAAATTTTAAGATCCCCTAATAATTCCTCTGCACTGTTAGTTTTCATTTGAGAGAAGAATTTTTTATCAATGAAGTATCTTAAAATATCAGTTGATGTAACAATTCCAACAAGTTTTTCTGGAGTATGTTCTGGAATATTCTCATCTTCACTTACAATAGGTAATCTTCTGAAACTGTTTCTTACCATAAATTTGGTTACATAATCAAAGGAAGTACCTGGAGTAATAGTAATTACATCAGTAGTCATGTAATCTTGAACTAATTGATCAGTTAATACACCAGCTAGAGATAAAGCGAAATCTCTTTCTGTGACAATACCAACTAATTTGTCTTCTTTATCTACAATTGGCATTGCACCAACATGATTATCAACCATGACTTTAACAGATTCACGAATAGTAGATTTATGATTCATAGTGATTACACCACGAGTCATGATTTCCTTAATTGGTTCGTTGATTGCTGAAAGATAATTATCATTACATTTGTATTTTATGATATTGTATTTATCTCCACCACCTAAGAAATTAATAATATCCATACAGGTTACAATACCTAAAAGTTTTCCAGAACCAGGGTCTGTAACAGGAATTCTCCTGAATTCGTTATCTATCATTAATTGAGCAGTGTCTTTAATGGTTGTAGTAGGAGGTACAGTAATAACATCTTTACTTGCTAAACTCATTAAATCCCCATCATGCTCAGATAGTTTAGTTTCACGTTCAACAGATCCTTTATTTCTGGATTTTAAATTTTTAGTGTTAATATCTTTCATAGAACACACCTCTTTTTTTAATTAAAAATTGAAAAACATAATTACCGTCTAAAAATTATTAACAATTCTAATTAAACAAGACAAAATAGAATAATTTTTATTAAGAAATGTCAAATAGTAAAAGAATTATTAATAAAATTAGAAGTAATTTTCTAATATTAACTAATATTTTATTCTATAAAAAATAGTTAAAATCTTTTTTTCAATCACCTTTTTTTCAATCATATAAATATTACATATTTAATAATAATAATGTTTTCTATATGATTTTTTTAAAAATAGATTTTATAAGAAGATTATAAAAAACTTGGACATAATTTTAAAAAAAATTTAAATTTTAATTAAAACTATTTAAAAAGAAATTTTAAGAAAATATAAATTTAAAAAAAAGACATTAAATCCCAGTTTTTATATCCCAAATATTCTCGAATGTAAAATTGAGTTTCAAGGAATTTAACCTTATAAAAATAACTATATTAAAAGACATTTAAAAATAAAAAAGATAAGAATCCGATTCTAAAACTAGAAAAAAATAAGAAAAAATGGTTTAAAAATAAAAAAAATAATAATTCAACCCTAAAACCAGAAAAAAATAAGAAAAATCATCAGCTTCTTAAAACTAGAAAATAAGAAATAGAATTTATTCAATTTCAAAACTGATAAAAATAAAAAAGATAGAAATTACCAAATTCTAAAAACTGATAAAAATATGAGATAAAAAATTATTCAATTTCCAAGAATTTATGTAATTGAGGAATTGTTAAAACATCCATATATCTACCAATAGCCTGTGAAAATTTAAAAAGCAAATCCCTACTATTTTTCCACCTGTTGATTGGACTAACTGGTTGTATAACAACAGAAACCAAATCCTTATCACTAATTTCATTACTCATTCTTAAAGCTAACTCTTCAATATAATCTAGACTAGACTCTGGAAAAAGAACAATTTTACAATATACCTTAATTGAATTTTCCAATAGAATATTTACTGATTCTATTTCCCTATCAAATATTTTATTGGTATATTCACCATCAAAGTGTTCTGGTAATTTAATATCCAATGACACATAATCCAGATTATCTAACTTTTTAATTTCATTAGGAAAAGTACCATTAGTTTCAAGAAAACTGGGAGTATCAATTCTATCAATGACCTCTCTTATAAAGTCTGTATATAACAGAGGTTCTCCACCAGTGAAAGATATGGAATGTAAGTCCTCTGTTTTAAGATTGTTGATTCTATCCACCACATAATCTACTGATTTAAGTTCCCCGTTTTTAACAGATTTGGAATCTTCAGTATCACAGTAATTACAATCTAAATTACATCCTGCAAATCTAACAAATATCTGCCTTCTACCTACTAAAAGACCTTCACCCTGAATAGATGAAAATATTTCAACAATTGGTGCTTCTAACATATTAATACCTTTAATCTAAAATTTTGGTAAACATAGCCCCTTGACCAATACCCTCATTTACACATGCAGAAATAGAGCGTATGTTTTTATTAACCTTAAGAGCATCACTTAACTTATTTACGAAATATTCAGATAAAGCTTCTGCGGAGGTATATTTTAATGGAAGAAGGACACAGTCTTCTTTTGGAATAGTATATCCTTTTTTACCAATTTTAAATTGTACACTGCCATATTTATCAAAGCTTTCAATAGAGATATTATCATTGTCAATTCCATTGAAATCCATAACATCATTATATATTGGGATTAACAACCTGTGATCTAAACTATCACATAATCCTTTTACAATTGGCTTTACCTGTTTAAAATCTACAACGAAATCATATTCTCCAGCCTTTTCCCCCTCAATTTCAATATCAACAAAATAGGAATGTCCATGAATAAATCCACAGGTTTCATGACCTGGGATTATATGAGCTGCAGAGAATCTCAAATTAGCATTAATACCATTAATAATTATTTTCATTAAATACACCTTCTAAAAATTTAAAAATCCAATAGTTTAGTTTTACTTATATCCAATTCAATTGTTTCTAGTTCATCAATATATGCATCTAAAACATCATTCATAAAATCAAGAATATTGTCATCATTAAAGATATAGTTACCCCCTGAATCTTTAATATCAAATAATCCTATTGTGTCAACATCATCGGGAGTTCCGCTATCATGAATATTTAATGCGAAATGGATTTTCATTGAACTGAGTGTTGCTGATGCAATACATACACTAAGTTTTCTAGAATGAATATAGATATCATCTCCATCACGATGGGCAATTACACCTTTTCCAGCTAGTTTTTCATTAAATATTAGAATTAAAAGCCTTTGACGTAGGTAGGCAATTCTCATATTAGCAGGCTGACAATCAAAAAATTCAGTCATGGTATGAAACATTTCATCAGATTTGATCTCATTTCCCACATCTGCAAAATCCTTAATATTATTAGGACGAATATTCATAGGTCCTCTCCAGGATATGATTGAGGAACCTCTAATATTAAACTCTCTAAAAGCCCATAATGGATTTATTTGACTTCCATCATAAGCAAACTTCTTATCAATGTGTTTATGTATAATTGACATATGATTTCTCCTATAAAAATCAATAATTAAAAATTTTTTATTAAGTAATTATATTATGTTTTTTCAAATTAAAATAAATTAATCTTTCAATTAAAAAAAAAATTATTATAAAGGTTTAAAATATCATCAATGAAATAAACAATAAAAGGAAAGCCAGAACCATAATAGGTATAGACATGTTTTAAAGAGATAATTTAAAAAAATAATGAGCTTTAAATAATTAACTATGAAAACACCCCAAATTATAAAGGATTTTTATAAAACAACACTAATGGTTTATTTTGAATATTTAACCTAGAAATTCAATTCCAACCAGGTTTTTAAAATTAAAAAAAGACAAATCAAAAAATCTATTAAGAAAAAATAAGAATAATTAATAAATAATAAAAATAAATATTTAATTTAATATAGTTGTTTTTTTAAAAACAAGAATTTAAATAAGTGATTTTAATGATAGAAGTGAGAACTAGAGATTTTATACATACAAAAGACGATTTATACTTTGCATCAACTAATTATCTACATCCTAACAATAGAATCATTTCATTTTTAAGATACATCCCTAATCCAAATGGAGATAGGGAAAAAAACGGTAAGAAATATTCAAAAGTAAACTCAAAAGAGGCATTTGATTATTTAAAAGAAAACCATCCAGATTACCTATATTTCTCAGAAGTTGCTAATGTTCCAATGATGGGAGTACCAATAGACAAAGTAGATAAAATCATTAGACCAGAAGACAGACTTAAAGAGATTAGAGAAGGTAAAGACAAGAAAGTTACCAAGGAAACAAGAGAAAAACTAATTGATTTATCTGATTTCTTCCACTATATTGCAGGTATCGATTATGAAAACCTAGGTATTTCAGGATCTACCTGTCCAGGACTTCAAAAGGCCGAAAGTTCCGATTTAGACTTTGTTGTTTATGGTTTGGAAAATCATAGAAAAGCAGTTAATACCTTTAAAAAATACCATGATCAGGAAGTGGAAGTAGGGGAAGGAGAATCCAAAAGAAAAATAGTTCTTAATCCTATTCAAAATGAGTTTTGGGAAAGGTTATACCATAAAAGAATTAAAGATGACAGTTTAACTAAAGAAGAATTCTGCTGGTATGAATCAAGAAAGTTCAATAGGGGAGTAATCAGAAATACATTATTTGATATCCTATGTACTAGAAACCTTGATGAGGTTGAGGGAAAATATGGCGATACAAGATATGAACCTCAAGGCATTGCAGAAATAGAATGTACCATTACTAACTCAATTCAGGCAATGGATAATCCAGCAGTATATGAAATTACCGATGTAAAACTTTTAGACGGTGTAGATGTAGAGATAACAGGACTTGCATCATTTACACATACTTATGCCGGAGAGGTCATAGAAGGTGAAAGAGCTGTTGCAAGAGGAAAAGTTGAAAAAGTAATTACTGAAGGTAAAAAACCATGGTATAGAATTTTAGTAGGTTCAACAAGGGAATCCATTGGAGAATATATAAAACTAAAAGATAGTCCTGTAGAATAAACAAAATTAAAACAATAGATAATATTAAAACAAAATAATTACAAGATTCATTGATTAAATCTATATTTCCATCAATAATTATTGTAATTATCAATCTTATTTTTAAAATAATTAAATAAAAATATTATTTAGGAAAATACAATTTTTACTATCAAACTATAAAAACCAAATATTAAAAAACAAAAAATAAACCTGCTATTTTTAATATTAAACTATAAAAATCAATTAACTAAAACAAAACCTATCACTTAATATTAAACCACAAAAAAACCAATATTTAAAAATTAGATAAAATCCATTTTTAATAGCTAAAATATTATAAATTTTCATAAAAAAGTATAATACTACATTCTAAATTCTAGTTTTTTAGAAATCTAAAAATTGAAATTCAATCATACTATTTTTTTATTAAAAAAACTTTGTAGATTTAAACTACTTAAAATGAAAAAATATTTAGAATTAAAATATTTTCAAAAAATAAAAAAATCTTTAAAAGTAAAATAAATACTATATATTAAATTATTTTAGAAATTAAAAGTTTACAATCATTATTTACTTCCATATTTAAATATTATTAGTTTTATAGAATAAAACAAGAATTATAATATTTAAATATTAAAAAGTGATAAAATGATAAGTTTAAAAAAGATTAAAACCTATATGTACTGTCCATTAAAATTATACTATGAAGATAATATACATGAAAATGAGATTAAAAACGAAAGATATGAGGCTGGAAAAAGAATAAAAGAGATTAGGCTTGATATTCAAGACTTAATTCAAAGAAATCTAAAAAGATTAAATAAGAATATGGATTTGAAAAGAATTGAACAAGAATTAAGTAAAAATATAAATTATTATATAAACAATCAATTAAACGAAATTTATGATCCTAACAAATATGACATTGAGGATATTGAAAAATATAAAAATGATTTAATACAGGAATCCAAATATAACATTCAACTATTAAGTTTAAAATCAAAAAGACTAATGGATTTAACTAATGAAAAGGGCCATAACATTACGGAAAGATTATTTCCAACAGCAATGTACAATTATATCTTAAGAGATCCTGAGCTAGAAATTACAGGAATAGCTGAAAAAATAGAAATTATACAGGGGAAATACTATCCGATAATTTTTAAAACATCAATTCCCCCTATAAAAGGTGTTTGGGATAGTGATGCCATTGAACTTGCATTTACCTCCATGCTTATAGAAGAGGAATTTGAAACTGAGGTTTATGTAGGATTTGTAGATTATGTAAATATCGGAGAGCGAAGACCTGTAGTGATTGATGCAAACTTGAGAAAAAGTTTATTTAGAAAAATAGATTATGTAAGAACCATTCTTTATAATAAAGAAATTCCGACAGCAAAATATGATTTAAACAAATGTAAAAACTGTGAATTCAAAGACATTTGCTTGGACGATTATGAAAATCCAATAGAAATATAAAAAAAATTAATAATAATTAAAATCTTCTTTTATTTTTAGGTAATTTACGGTAATCAAATACGGCAGTATCTGCTACTTGCATTACAGCCATAACCCCTGCTTGAATAGGATCAGTTACAACTAAATCAGAAACCTCAGCTACACCTCCAGGCATGTTTAAACTGAAAACAATTAAATCATTGAATTTTTTAAGTTTCTTTATCTCCTCGACTATTTTTCCACCCATTAAAGAGCCAGCAAGAACTAATACTTTAACTCTAGGAGTTCTACTTAAGATATTAACCGCCTCAGCAATGGCATCCTCACCTACAACAGGTAATGTATCTACACTTATTCGCTCACCACGGATATTATGTCTATCTGCCTCTGTTATTGCACCTAATGCTACTTGTGATACCTGTGCTCCTCCACCATAGATAAGTATGCGTTTTCCAAATATATCATTTGCAGAACGGTGAATATTCACAGATAAAACTGAATCCAAGGTATTTAACTTTTCTATTAAAGATGTAATATTATTAACATCCTCCAATTCTAAATTTACAAAAGCAATGTCCTTTTTATCAATAAATAAATTTACAAAAGAAATGTTAATATCAAATGAAGATATGATGTCTGTTATTTGAACTAATACCCCTTTCTTTTCCTTTGTTTTAATTGTTATTGCATAACTATTCATAATACCACTTAATTATTAATTAATATTTTGAATATAATAGTATAAAAATTTAAAAAGAGATAATAATTAAAAATTAAAAAGAATTATAATTTGGATTTTATCTCATCAAGTTCTGCGTGAGCTTTCTTATACATCATGAGAAAATTATCTTCCTCCCTTACAGGAATAATATCCAAATCTAATTTTCTGTGTTCTTCTATCCAACTTTCATCAAATACAGGAATCTCAATCTTAATTGGCTCAGATGTTTTATTAACTACAATAATGTTTCTATATGGAAAATCCCATTCAACAATATAACCACCTAAACTAATTATATGATATGGTCTAACAATAAACTTCAAATAAATCACCTTTCTAAATTAAAATTCCTATAACTATTGCAAGTACACCTAATAAAGTGGAAGTGATTACAACTGGATAAAATTGTTTGTTAGTGAATATAGGCGTAAAAGCATTTAAAATACCAATAAATAATGTGAATATTAACGCAACAACAATAAATACAATAAATTTCCAGGATAATAAATCAAGAGGGATTCCTAAAAACAATATTGTAAATAATGCAGATAATGTAAACATTAATAATCCTTTAGACAAATAGATTACAGAACGATAACCAGCAATATATTCCATATAAGGTCCTTGAATAACATCGGCTTCAGCCTCTATTATATTGAATGGAGATTCGTTTAATACAATCACAGATCCTATAAAGAATACAACTGCAGCCAATATACCCTGTGTTGTAAATAATAAAGGACCATTTGCCATTTGATATTTAATAATATCAGACAAATATAAACTTTTAGCTGAAACAACTGGAACGAATAATGCTAAATATAAAGGAAATGACCCATAAGTAATCATTCTAAGAGATCTTTTGGAACTAATATCCTCCAAGTGAGATCTAACAATACCAGAAGTGTGAGCTGCACCCTTAACTACATCTGGAAATTTTAAAGATAGAGACATTACTGATTTAGATAAAGATCCCATTAACACATAAGACACTTCTTCTACTTTTAACAATCCAACAATTGCAATGATACTTGCAAGTAGGTATGCTGGATACATTTGAGGAGTTAAAAATAATAAAATCAACAATACTGCTAGAAAACTAACTATAGGCAATGCTTTATATAAACCTGGAGCAGGAGAATTTGGCCTGAGATTTTCCTTAAAAGAAAATTTTATAGGAGCCATTATCCCCGGTGCAGTAACAATAGGTCCAATACGTTGTTGAATTCTAGCTTGAACATATTTTCTTTCAATACCTGGTAGGAATGTTCCAATTATAAAACATATTATCAAAGTAATAATTGCACCTATAATTGAATACAAAATTGTAATATCTGCCATGTTTTCCCTCTAATTTTATAATTCAATGATTTCAAAAGTTCTATCGGTACATGTAAAGCAAGGGTCACATTGAACAATACATAATTGACCGTCGGTTATTTGATTTCCAATAGCCGCATATTGCATTGCACCAATATTGGTCATGGACGGAGTTCTAATTATAGAGCTTCTAACTCTTCCATCCTCAATAGCATAAGAGTCATATAAAATTCCACGTGGAACTTCAATATAATGTTTAAGTGCTTTACAATCATACATTTCCCAATTACGATTTGTAATTGGACCGTTTGGAAGATTTTTTACAGCTTGCTTAATGATTTTAATAGATTCAAAACATTCTAAAACTCTAAGTAAAAAGTTAGATTTAACATCACAGCCATCCAATACAGCAACATTAAAATCAAAATCATCATATTCTTCCATTTCTGTTCTTAAATCATAATCAAAACCACAAGCACGTAAGCTAGGACCTGTAACTCCTAATTTTTTAGCTTGTTTAGGAGGTAAAATACCAATACCTTCAATTCTTGAGTTTACAATTGGATCTGATGTGAATCTATCAGTAAATTTAGTTAAGTCTTTTTCTAATTTGTCCATTCCCTCATTTAACCTTTGAATTCTCATATCATCTAACTGGCATCTTGGTCTTACTCCACCAATTACAGAAACTCCATATTGAACCCTGTTACCACCAATCATATTAAGTAATTCCATTACGGTTTCCCTGATATAGAATATTCTCATGGCAAAAGTTTCATGACCTAGAACTTCGTTACCATGTGCTAAATAAAGTAAATGACTATGCAATCTCTCAAGTTCGCCCATAATAACTCTAATATAATTAGCTCTTTCAGGAACATCGATGTTTAAACCTTTCTCAGCAACCATAACAGAGTTCCATGTATGAGCATTAGAACAAATACCACAGATTTTTTCAGTTAATGCATTTGCTTTTTCTACAGGAAGTCCTTCCATAATTCTTTCCACACCTCTATGGTTAACCCCTATAGTTATTTCTGCCTCTTGAATGATTTCATCTTGAACAAAAAAACGAACTCTGTAAGGCTCTAAAGCAGCAGGATGAACAGTACCCATTGAAATTTCAGTTTCAATAAGTTCTCCCTGTGATTTAGGTATTTTTTCTTCAATCATTTTAAACCCCTAATAATTTTTGAATAATAATCAATTGATAAATATAATAATAATAATAATTTAATCTGCATCTAACAATTTAGGTAAAACAGATACAACTCCAGCTAGAAGATCTTGAGGTCTAATTGCACATCCCGGAACCTTTGCATCTACCGGAATTACATTATCGACAGGACCCATAATCTCTTCTGAAGGAATATCTCCATGAATATTTTTATAGACACCACCCATTAAAGCACAAGATCCTGCAGCTACAACTATCTTAGGTTCTGGTATTGCATCATATATCCTAAGCAATGGTGCTTTATTTTGATAAGTTACAGGGCCAGTTACTACTAAAATATCCGCTTCACGAGGATTCCATGTTAAAAAAATATTATATTGTTCTATATCTATCTTCGGTGAAAGTACTGAATTTACTATTTCTATATCACATCCATTACATCCACCAGTATAAACTAACATAATATGAATAGCTTTTGACCTTGAATAAGATTTAAGACTCATAACATCCTCCTACCATAATTATGAATAATAAGTTAATAATAATAATTATTTAGAATTCTTTGATTTATTCTCCTGATTCTTAATAATAGTTTTATCTGATAAATATTGAGAAATAAACTCAAGTTTATCCTGAGGTATTCTAAATGGTTTCTCAATTAATTCTTTTGTATCAATAGTAATATCTCCAACAGCATTTGGGTGAACTGTTGCCTGCTCACCAAATAGGGAGTATATTGGACAGAAATCATGACACCAATAACATACAACACACTTATTACTATCAAATACCGGAACTTCAGTTTTAGC
>JBJEIL010000155.1:0-4843 GCA_051876995.1 Methanobrevibacter sp.
AGACCAACAAGGGCAGAAGTGAACGATGTTGCAAATGCAATTTATGATGAAGCAAATGCAACAATGTTGTCTGGCGAAACTTCGGTTGGCGATGACCCTGTTTTGGTTGTAAAAACAATGCAAAAAATTATTGATGAAGTTGAAGAAGTTATTTACAACACAACTTCTAGCCTGTAGGCTTTATACTTATTTAATTAATTTGCTTGCTAAAATTTGATTTTAGTGGTAGTATACATTATATGGTGTAGTATAACTTGTTGATTTTTATTAGTTAGTCTTTGAACACAGATTTGTGAATTGCAACTACATCATATTTTTGTAAACATCGGTTTTTATTTAGTGTGCTTTTTTGGTTTATGCTTTTATTATGCGAATTTACACAAATTTTTGTTGGCACACAATTATGTGTTAAAGAAATTTAAAGTGCTTAAATTTCTTTATAAAATTTTTCAATTTTATTCTAAAACGGCTGTTTTAGAAACACATAATTGCACTTGTTGTTTACAAAAACCACATAATTTTTTAAATTCTTGTTTTGCATAATTTAGTTGATAATCTAATTTAAAATATTAAAGTTATAAAAAAATCAGTTAAAATATTTTTTGAAATTCAAATAATAAAAATTAAATTTAAAAAAAAGTATTAAAAATTAAAATTAAAAATTGATAAAATAATGTTTTAGATTAGTTGAGGTATTAATAAGAATAAATTATAGTACTCTCCCATATGTATTAATAAATAGATAATAATCAATAGAAATATTATCGAAAAGAACAACTTTATGTTTTTTATAATGAATTTAAGTACTAGAATTATTATTAATAAAATTATTAATTGACCAAGTAGAGTCAATATATTTAACCTCCTGCAAGAATAGTTTTAGTTCCTTCATTTGAGTATTCTTCTTTTTTAAAATCAATATCAAATTTAACTCTTTCAATTACTTCCTTCAATGCATCATAAGATTCATCTCTATGGGATCCTAATACTGCTACTAAAAATAAACTATCCCCAGTATAGAATTCACCAATGTAATGGATTAAACTGATTTCATTTACACCATATTTAAGTTTAACATCCTCAGCTATTTCTTCCATTTCCTTTTGAGTTTTTTCATTGTCCGGTGTAGTTAATATAAGTTTATCAATCTCTTTACCAGGTTCCTCACCTCTTACTATGCCTTCAAATGTAAATATTGCTCCTGATTGATCTACTTTCTCGTGTTTTTTAAGGTCATTAATTAGATCTGCTGTACTTACATAATCATCGTCTTTTTTGATTAATCTTACTACCACTAAAATCACATCCTTTTCCAATTCTTTTATTATGTTTATTTGGTATAAAGTTTTTCTAAATCTATTATAATAGACAATATATAACTATTGTTATTTATATTTTCTTTTTTAAATTTGATTAAATCATTAATTTTCAGTTTTTTTTATTTCTTAAAAATATCAGATTTCGTTCTTTTCCTTTTTTGCAAGGTGTTTAATTCTAGAAATACCATCAATCTCCTCAATTATTTCAACTGTAGATTTTGGAACCAATGATTGCCAGTCTTCATCATTTATCATTCTTCTTCTAATTTCCCTTCCAGATAAAGTTTCTCTACTATACAGTGGAGGAGCTTTAACGTTATAGTCATTCTCGATAAATAATCTTTGTACTAAAGGATTTCCACTATAAACAACATTAAATGGAGGTGTCATCATATTCACATGAGCTACCCAAATGGCGTTGATATCCTTATCTTCCATAGGAATAATATAATACCTTAAGGGATCCACATTATTCTCAACTAAGAATTTTTTAATCATCAGAATCCTTTCACCTGCAGTAAATGGATCTTTTAGGGTATGGGAAATTTGAGCACTACCTACTCCAATAATTAACTCGTCCACTTCCTCTAGTGTTTTTAAAATTACCTGGCAGTGACCTTTATGTATTGGTTGCATTCTGCCTATAATCAATCCGCGTGTTATATTGTTCATTTAAAACCACCATCATAGTTATTAATTATTATGTATTATAATTATAGTATTAAAGTTTAATTTATAAATTTTATATGGATTGGTTATTAGGTTTGAAAATTAAGTTTTATAAAAAAATATGGGCTTTTTAAAAATAGCATATAATCAGTATTTTAAATTTTTTATATGGGTTTATTATAGTGAATTTTTTTTATGATCTATTTGAAGTTATTTATTATTTTTTAAAAATAAATTTAGAATACCAACCGTTCAATTAATTTTTATTAATTATAATTATAAAATTTTATTTGCATATTTAAACTAATTGTTTATAAATTTATGTAAAATTATTAAATTCGTTTAATCCCTGAAAGATTTTTTTTGAACATAATATGGAAAAGTTTATAAACTTCTAATAATTTAATTAAATATATGATATCCACATATGAAGTAAGTAATGAAACTAAAAAAATATTAGATAATGCTTTGGATGAAGCAATATCTGTTGAAGATGCAAATTATTTGATGAATTTAAAGGGATCTGATGTCTTCGCATTACTTGAAACAGCAGATTACTTAAGAAAAGAAATTGTAGGAGATAATGTTTCATTTATTAATAATTGTAATATTAATTTTACTAATATTTGTAAAGTTAAATGTGGATTCTGTGCATTTGGAAAGGATAAGGATGATCCTGATGCATATATTCAAAATGATGAAGAGATCCTTTCAAAAGCTCAAAATGCTGTTGAAAATGGTGCACGTGAATTCACATTAATGGGCGGAGTTTTAGAAGAGGCTGACATTGATTATTATGAACATCTCCTTAAGCTTTTAAAAGACCATTTTCCTAATGTGATGATTCATGGTTTCTCACCTACAATGATATTTGATGCATGTAAAAAATCTGAGATGTCTTTAGAGGAAGGAGTTAAGATTCTTAAAAAAGCAGGATTGGATTCACTTCCAGGTACTGCAGCAGAAATATTAACCGACAGATCAAGAAACATTATTTGTCCGAATAAAGTTTCTACTCAGGAATGGATAGATGTTGTAACTACCGTTCATAAAGCAGGTATTCCAGGTTCCGCAACCATGATGTATGGCCATGTTGAGACAGTTGCTGAGCGTGTTGAAACCATGAAGATCTTAAGGGATGTTCAAGAGGAAACACATGGTTTTACAGAATTTATTCCTATGACCTTTATGCCTAATTATTCACCAATTTTCTTAAATGGTCATAAAAATCTTGGTGCTACGGGAATTGAAGATTTGAAACTTTATGCTACTGGTAGATTAATGTTTAGAGATTTGATTCCTAATATTCAAGTATCCTGGGTAAAGATGGGATATAGATTTGCACAAATTTCACTTCTTGCAGGTGCAAATGATTTAGGGGGAACCCTTGGTGGGGATGAATTATCTGAAGCTAGTGGTGCTCCTGATGGTGTAGATGCTTCAATTAAGGATTTAATCAAATTAGTAAATGAATTAGGAAGAACACCTATTGAAAGAAACACCAAATATACTGAATTCTTCCCAATTGCAGGTAAATAAATAATTTTTAACTTTATCCTTTTATTAATAGTAAAGTTTTTAAATTAGTTTACAAAATATTATTAAATATTTTATCAAAACAGATTTTTAATAGAGGAAACATTATGGCTAAAGATGAAGAAGATATAACTCCTGAAGTTGTGATAGTTGAAAATGATGATCCGTTAAAAATGATACATGATGAACTTAAATTATTAGCTGAATATTATAATTTAGGAGATGTTAAGTTTAAAGTAGATTTTGAGGATTTATATTATCCAAATGTTTTTGTAATTAAAGGTCCTGAAGGAATGGATGATGTACGCCAGCGTCAATTACAAGCATTATTCCATAGTAAATTAAATCATTTCTGTGATGAACATAATATTTTAAAATCCTATGAATCTGTTAAAATTCAGTTTATCTAATTATTATTTTTTAAGATAATCCGAATATTTTTCTTTTTATATCTTTTTTTAGTAGTTTTTAATCTAGTTTTTAAAATTCTTATTTTTCATTTAAGCTTTTCTTAACAGTTTTTAAGTTATTTCTTTATGATTTGTATTGAACATTAATTTAGGCTTATTCTATTTATTAGGGAATCTATAAAATAATCTATTTTAATTAAATTTTTTATAATAGTTTATAAATAGTTTAACATTTTTAATAAAAAATTATTTTTATTAATTAAAATGATTTTAACTAAAGAATAATAAACAAATTTAAAAGTATTGAATAATATAAATTAAATAGATTATCTATTCTAGGATATTTTTAAAAACTTATTCTAGGATATTTGTGTATTAATCTTATTTTAAACTTATGAGTTTATATTTTATTTTAGAGAAGTTAAATTGGGAATAAAATGTTTAAAGTAGAAAATCTTTCAAAAACTTATAAATTAGACAACAAAGATGAGGTTGTCGGTCTTAAAAATATTAATTTAGAAATTAAAGAAGGGGAAATCCTTGGAATTATTGGAACTAGTGGTTCTGGTAAAACAACACTTTTAAGATGTCTTAGAGGTGTTGAGAAATTTGATGAAGGTGTTATAACTGTAGATGATGTTGTACTTCATGCAGATGATAGTCAATATTATTATAACCAACTTAAAAAAGCAACAGCTATTCATCTTCAAAGAGATTTTGGTTTATGGCCTGCAAGTTGCCGTGAAAATGTTTTAAGGAAAATGTATGGCGCCAAATATGGTGATGAAGCATCTACTCTTTTAAAGGAAGCTGAAAAAGAATTCGGAAAAAAAGCAGATGAGATCTTAAGATTAGTTGGCCTTGAAGGTAAAGATGATTTTCCAGCACCTTTATTGAGTGGTGGGGAAA
>JBJEIL010000156.1:0-22200 GCA_051876995.1 Methanobrevibacter sp.
GTTGTGATTGAAATGTCTTTAACTCGGATTTTATTGATTCTATCACTAATTTCAACAATGTCTTTTCTAATTAATGGTTCTCCGCCGGAAATCCTTATTTTTTTAACTCCTAATGTTTTTGCAACCTTGGATATTTTAGCAATCTCATCTGGTGTCATCTCTTCACTTGATGGGAGCATACCATCATGGTGACAATATAGGCAATTAACATTACATCTATTTGTAATAGACATTCTAAAAGAGATTATAGGTCTATCATAATTATCTTTAACAGTCATGATAAACACCTATTTTTTGTTTTTAATGTTAATCTGAATATCTTTAATGTCCTTAACGCCATACTCTTCAATCTTTAAAGATTTTAACATTCCCAGAATTGTATCTTTTAAGAAATCATTTACAAATTCATTTAATCCGATTACAGTTCCGTCTATAGATAAACTGACATCTGCCTGTTTATCATATTCATAGTCCAAATCCCCATTAATGATTGCTTTACCGATGGATTCCCCATCATGGTATCCGCAGTCTTTAGTAAATAAGGTTGGTACAATGTCATATCCAATAACCTCAACCTTATCAACCAATTCCTTTACCTCATCATCGCTAATGTTTTTAGCGTCTACAAGTGCCATTGTATACTCGTCCTCAAGTTCTGGTGATGTTGAGATTTTTGGATAATTGTAGTTCTTAAATCCTTCAATTACTACAAAATCAGGTTCTTCTATCATTTTTATTAAAAACAATAGTCTTTCCAATGAAAATACCTCGTCAATATTAAAGTATGTTCTAGCACCAACACCTACTGTAAATTGGGATCCTGCTTCTGTGTGCTTATATGTATCTGTTCCTTCATGATCCATTTCCATTTGATGATGGGAATGTTTAATACTAGCAACTTTATATCCTCTGTCTCTTAACTCCTTAATGATACGGACAGTTAATGAGGTTTTTCCCGTATCTTTTTTACCTACCACTGATATTATTCTCATTATTATCCCTCTAAATAATAGGATAAATTAAATTTTCCTTAAAAAAAATAATATTCCTTTTTAAAAAATATTACTTAATTAAATTATTCCTTAAATAATATTATTATTAATATATTTACTTTTATAAATATAATATTTTTCAATTGATTTTCTCATGGAAAAACTATTCCGTATTTATTTAATTTTTTTAACAAATATTATGGAATTTCATGTTTAACCATTCCTGTCATTAATTTATTTTTAATCAAAACTAGGATTTTATAAATTTTTTTTAATATTAATTTCATAATGGGTTCTACTAATATTTCGGGTGTACTTTTTTTAATGTTATTCTATTAAAATTTTTTAGTAGGATTTCAAGTGTAACCTTTTAATTAATACTAATTTATTAATAAGTATTAAAAAAAGTGTAGTATTAACACATCTATAAAAGTTATTATCAATTTTAACTAAAAATTCATGGAAAAATCACCATTTTTCACCTTTTTTTAAGAAATTTTTTCCTAGGTCTTAAAATTAAAATTTTCTTTAAATTTTAATTTATAAATAAATAATTATTTTTTTAATTAATATATGATTTTAATCAGTTTATATGTTAAAATACTCTTTAATACTTATTTTTTTATAAAATAAACTTTCTATATTTAAAAAATAAAAATAAAAATGTGTGTTTAGTACACACTTACTTATAAAATTTTTGGCTTGTATCTTGGGACAATGTTTATATATGCATAAAACATATGTGTATTTAATACACATGGTAGATAATATGCCGAAACATATAGCATCTGGTCTTAAATACAAGGCTGCAGTTGAGTTAAAAAGTAGGGGTTTTACTCATAAAGAGATTGCTGAAAAGCTAGATATTGATCGTTCTACTGTTTCACATTATCTTAATGGTAGTAACTTATCTTGGGGCTCTATTGAAGTTGCAGATACGATTATAAATATGTGTCCTAAAGATTTTTTATCAATGGTGCAAGTCTTGTTTAAAGATTTGGATAGCATTCGTAATATGGTTTCTATTCTTAAGGATAATGAATATAAAACGATTATTACGAATTCATGTATTGGCTGTGGATTATGTGTAGATTTATGTGTAATGAAGGCTATTAAACTAGATTCATTAAAAGCCAAAATAGAATCTGATTTATGTTGTGGATGTCTTACTTGTGAAGAGGAATGTCCTACACATTCAATCAGAATTTTGGAGGTTAATAAATGATCAAAAACGAGAAAGAAATTAATGGTAATGACTTTAAAATTATAAGATCAGCAGAAGAATTACGTACTCTTTCTTTCAACGATCATGTTTGTATTGGTTGTGGAATTTGTGAATCCACATGTCCTGTTGAAGCTATAACCTTAGAAAACATAGCAAGTATTCAACGTAATTATACTGGAACCTATTTCAGTGGACATGAAAAAATCACTCAAAATAATGTTTTAGAAACTAATAAAGCAGGAAACCTTACCAAACTTAGTATCGATGAAGAAAAATGTGTTCTTTGTGGAATGTGTAGTGGATTATGCCCTGCAGATGCATTAAATTTAACAATTGATGATGAACCAATCGAAAACATCGAAGGATACCCATCATATATTTCCAGTGCAGAAATTGATGATGAAGAATGTATTTATTGTGGTAATTGTGAAATTGCATGTCCTAGAGATGCAATTACTGTACAAAGAAAATTACCTGACAGATCCAAATTAGTCACTGGTGAAATCCAAGTAGTTGAGGAAGAATGTATTCACTGTGGAATCTGTGAAGAAATGTGTCCTGCAGATGCAATTGATGTAACTAAAACAATTGGTAAAGAATCAATTGAAATTGATACTGATAAATGTGTATACTGTTTAGTATGTAAAAGATCCTGTCCTGTAGATGCTATTAAAGCTTTATGTAGATTATGTTCCTATGGAGAATATGATTTAGATGAAAACGATGCAAAAGTAACTGGTTCTGCTATTATTGATCAATCTATTTGTATTAAATGTGGATGGTGTGCTGGTGTATGTCCTACTGATGCTGCAAAAGTTGAAAAAGCATTTGTTGGTAAATTAGTAACTTACCCAGATAAATGTGGTACTTGTGGAGCATGTATAGATGTATGTCCATGTAATGCATTATCATTCCCTAAAGTAGATGCACCAGGTGTAAGATCTATTCAAATCGTTTCAAATGATGATTATTGTATTAAATGTGGAGCATGTGCAAGAATCTGTCCTAATGACGCAATAGAAGTAACTAGAACTAGTATCAAATACACTCCTACCAGTTCTGAATCTTGGACAGATGCTTTAGAAGCTTTAAAAGATTAGGTGATATAGATGGAACTTAAAGTAAATCAAGATAATTGTTTAGGATGTGGGGTTTGTGTTGTGGCATGTCCTATTAACGCTTCCATTAGTCCAGAAGTAGCTGGTGGACACGGTTCAAAAACAGAAGAAACCATAATGATGGTAGAAAATGGTTTCATTAAATTATTTTCACCTGAAAAATGTGATGAATGTGGAACATGTCAAATGTTCTGTCCTGTAGACGCAATTTGGTTAGAATAAGGTGATATTTATGCATTATGCAAATACTTATTTAAGTAAACCTGTAGTCGGTGATTTAGAACAACCATCCGGTGAAGGTTCAGAAAAAATATTACATTGTATGTTAAATACTGGATCAGATATTTACCAAGGTGCTTGTAAGAAAAGAGGTTCTACTTTAAAAGAAGAATATAAAAATGCATCAGGAACCTGTTATATGGATCCTAGAGACATGGCAAAATTAGGTGTTAACAACTGGGATACTGTACTTGTTAAAACTGATTATGGTGAAGTTGTTGTAAATGCTGCTAAATCTAGAGATGCACCTCATGAAGGAACAGTATTTATTTGTAAAGGACCATGGGCAAATACTGTAGTAAGTCATGAAACTTACTGTTGTTCAGATCCTACATACAAAGGGGTTAAATGTACTGTTGAAAAAACAGATAGAAAAGTTTTATTAATGGCTGATCTCATGAGATTAGTTTATAAAAAATATGTTAATGAAACTGATGATGAAGTAATTGAAAATATGCCATCATTAGGTGAAAGACCTGTTTATAGAGGACGTAAATGGGAGGAATTCGATGACTTATGAACCACCAGTAACTGATTATGATGAAATTGTAGAAAACTGTACATGCGCATTCTGTGGATGTAACTGTGATGATTTAGACTACTTAATTAAAGACGGTCATGTAGTTGCTGTAAGACATGCATGCAGATTAGGTGCAAGTAAAATTATGGAAGATATGGATCAAAGATTAATTGTACCTATGGTTAGAGGAGAAGACGGAGAACTTGAAGAAACCGATTGGGATACAGCACTTGATACTGCTGCAAAATACATTGCAGAATCTGTTAGGCCTGTATTCTATGGTTGGTCTGAAACCTCTATTGAATGTATGAAAGAAGGACTTGAATTAGGTCAATATATTGGTGCTGTTTTAGATAACCAAGCTACCATTTGTCACGGACCTAGTTTACAAGCTGTTCAAAATGCAGGATACCCTATTCAAACATTAGGTGAAGTTAAAAACAGAGCAGATATGATTGTTTACTCTGGTAGTAATGCTATGAACTCTCACCCAAGGCACATGGCTAGATACTCCGTATTCCCTCGCGGATACTTCAGACAAAGAGGAAGATTTGATAGAACCGTTGTAACTATGGATCCAAAATTCTCAGATACTGCAAAAATGTCTGATAAATGGATTGGATTTGAACAAAACGGTGATTACGGTTTCTACAATGCTATTAGAGCTGTAATTAAAGGTAAAAAACTTACTCAGAATGTTGTTTCTGGAATTCCTAAAGAAGATATCTATGAATTAGTAGATGAAATGAAACATGCAGAATTCGGTGTTCTCTTCTTCGGTTTAGGTTTAACCCATACTTTATCAAAACAAAGAAACATTGATATTGCAATTAAAATGGTTATGGACTTAAACAAAGAAAGTAAATGGGGACTTACTCCTATGAGGGGTCACTTTAACGTAAACGGTTTCAACATCTTTATGGCTTATGAAACTGGATTTGCATTTGGTGTTGACTTCTGTAGAGGATATGCAAGATATATGTTAGGTGAAACTAACACTATAGATTTACTTGTAAGAAAAGAACCAGATGTATTTATGGTAATTGCAGCTGATCCTGGTGCTCACTTCCCTAATGGAGCAAACCAACACTTAGCTCATATCCCAGTTATTCAAATTGATATCCACTGGGGACCATCTACTGAACTTGCAGATGTTGTATTACCTGGTTCATTTGTTGGTGTAGAATGTGCTGGTACCAGTTATCGTATGGATGGTGTACCTATCTACATGAAAAAAGCAATTGATAAACCAGAAACCTGTCGTGATGATGAATGGATTGTACGTGAACTTAAAGAAAGAGTTATGAAACTTAGAGAAGAACCTAACGTAGCTCCTAAATACGTACCTAACCCGGCAGCAGAATAAAAATATAGGTGATTTTATGGAATATATACTTAAAAATGGTATTGTTTACGATCCTGCTAATGAAATAAATGCTGAGAAAAAAGATGTATACTTCAAAGACGGAAAAATCGTTGAAGACGTTTCTTCTGCTGCAAAAGTTATTGATGTAACTGATAAAATCGTTATGCCAGCAGGTGTAGATACACACGCTCACGTTGCAGGACCAAAATTAGTTTTAGGAAGATTATACAGACCTGAAGATTCAAGAAGAGGAGTAACTCAAAAAACTAAAGTAGAAAAAGGAGAATCAGGATTTTCCATTCCTAGTTGTCCTACTACTGGTTACAGATATTCAAGAATGGGTTATGGTACTGTTTGTGAAGCAGCTATGCCTCCTTTAGAAGCAAAACACACTCATGAAGAAATTGGTATCATTCCAAACCTCGATATTAACCCATTAACTTTATTCGGTAACAACTGGTTTGTATTAGAGCTTGCTAGAGAAAACAAAATTGATGAACTTGCAGCATTTATCTCTGCATGGTTAAAAATTACAAAAGGATATGGTGTAAAAATTGTAAACCCTTGCGGTAGTGAAGCATGGGGTTGGGGTATGAATGTACATGGATATGATGATAAACCACCATATTTCGATGTAACCTCAAGACAAGTTGTAAGGTCACTTGCAAAAGCAAATGAAAAATTAGGACTTCCTCACTCCATTCATATACACCCTAATGATTTAGGACACCCAGGTAACACCGGTACTACTATTGAAACTCTTGACTCACTTAAAGATATCGTTAAGAGTACTAAAAAAGCAGCATCAGTAAGGGATCAAATTGTACACTGTACTCACATGCAATTCCACTCATACTCTGGAACTAACTGGAAGAACGCTGGATCCGGAGCTCCTGATCTCGCTAAATTCATGAACCATTGTAATTATGCTACTGGAGATATTGGTCAAGTAACCTTAGATGAAACTACTACCATGACTGCAGATGCACCAATGGAATATGATTTATACCAATTATCCGGATTAAAATGGGTTAACGCAGATATTGAATGTGAAACCGCTGCAGGTATTATACCATGTATTTACTCACCTAAGACCCCTGTTAGTACTTTACAATGGGCTATTGGTCTTGAATTATTCTTACTCATTAAAGACCCATGGCAAATTAACTTAACCACAGACCATCCTAATGCAGGACCATTCACCAGATACCCAAGAATTATCTCTTGGTTAATGAGTGCTCCAAAAAGGATGTCTATGATTGAAAACGGTGAAGTACACAAATGGTCTTACAAGAGAACTTCCCTCGCTACCCTTGACAGAGAATATGATTTCTACGACATAGCTACTATTACAAGGGCAGCTAACGCAAAAATCCATGGTTTCACTGACAGAGGTAACTTATCCGTTGGATCTAATGCAGATATCGCTGTATACGATATTAACCCTAATGACTTTGACCCATCTAAAAACCCAGATGCTGTTGAAAAAGCATTTAGCCGTGCTAAATACACTATTAAAGACGGTCAAATTGTTGTTAAAGATGGAGAAATTGTTAGTACAAAACCTTCCCACGTAATCTGGACCAATGTTAAAGGTATGGAAGAACAAGAAAAAGAAATTCTTGATAAAGTCATGCCATTCTTTACTCAATATTACTCAGTTAAATGGGAAAACTACAAAGTACACGACCACTTCTTATCCAACCCAATTAGAGTTGACGTAGAAGCTGAAGGTAAATAGGGTGATAAAATGAAAACTATTACTTTTGATGTAAAAAAACGAAATCAAATTGCATTAGAAATGGATGAAATTATTCCAGATACAATTTACACTTGGGAAGAAGCTGATTTCGATAAATATGCTGTTCCTGTAGGAAACTCCAGATTCCCATTAACCGATTTCTTTGATATTACAGTAGAAGGAACTGCTGACTCTCCTGCTGAAGTGAAAATGATCTTTAATGGGGACTGTGGAAGAGTTAAATATATTGGTACTAAAATGAGTGCTGGAGAGATTATAGTAAATGGTGATGTAGATTTACACGTAGGAGCGGAAATGTCCGGAGGATCCATTACTGTAAAAGGTAATACCGAAGCTCATGCAGGACGTGAAATGTCCGGAGGAAAACTCGAAATTTACGGAAACACCAAAGAATTCACTGGTGCTTCTTACATTGGTGAATGGAGAGGTATGTCCGGGGGACAAATCATAGTTCATGGAAATGCAGGAAAACAATGTGGTGAATGTCTTGTAGGGGGACATATCCACGTATTAGGTGACTGCGATATTCTTGCAGGTATCCACATGAGAAAAGGTCTTATTGAAATTGACGGTAATGTAAACCGTTGGCCTGGTGGTCAAATGAAAAACGGTAACATTGTTATTCACGGAAAACTCGGTAGATTACTTGAAGGTTTCGTAGAAGAAGAAATTGTTACCGATCCTGATGTAAAAGGTGTACAATTCAAAGGAACTTACATCAAATACAGAGGAGATATTGCTTTAAACGGTAAAGGACATTTATATCTTGATGCTGAGAAAAACAGAGACAAATTGTCTGCATGGAAAGATGAAGATGATGAATATATCAGTCTCGGAGATAACAGATTAAGATAGAAAAGGGATTTAAAACCTTACAAACACAATTGGGTAGGGAATTTATTCCCTTTACTCAATACTTTCAAATAAACTTATTTTTAAAACGATTTTTACAGACAATTAAAAACCTCTTTTATAGATTGCTTACTAGATTAGTATTTACTTTAATTTGATTAGGAATTGATTTTTCTTATTTTGAATTACTTAATATTCTGTAATTACTTTGATCTTGATTTTAAGTTGGTTTTCTTATTTTAAATTATATTTATTTATTTTAAATTTGATTGTGAATTGATTTTCTTTACTATTTTTTATCTTTAATTATTCATTTTCACTTAAGATGGGATTTACATAAATTTTAAAATTAGATTTTTAATAAGGGCACTATTTTATATTGGATAAAATTTTATTTAATCATTTAAAAATATTGTAGAAATTTAAATAAATAATATCAAAAGTTTTTAATAAATTGAAAAATAATACTTAATATAATAGATTATTTTAAAAATTCTAAGAGATGATATTATGGTACAAGATGGAGAAGAAATCCAAATGACTCCTGAAGAGGCAATTGATTATATCTTTAACAAGGTAAATGTTGGAGACACTTTAGAGTTATCCTATAATCGTATATATGCTCCTGGTGAAGTCATTAGTATTGTTGAACCAGATGAAGAAACTGGTGAAGGTGTAAGGGTCAACTTAGAGCTTAATGGTAAAATGTTAAATGACTGTGTTGAAGTTGATTTAAATAATATTAAAGAGGAGTTAATTGAGGTTCATCATATACATGATGGAGAAGAAATAGTAATAGAAATATTATAAATATAACTTTATTAATAGTTCTTAATTAGAATATTTATATTTTTTATAAAATTTTAAGATATTTCACTTTATTTTTTAATTAAACACCTTAACTTCATTAATTTTTTCATCTTTTTTTATTATTTTTATTAAGATTTATTCTTTAAAGATTTAAATGAATTTTAATACTTTATTTAAAGAAATTTCTTTTTCAAATTTTATTCTTTAAATATTTAAGAGGATTTTGATACTTTATTTATAAAAAACAGTTTTTTTCTAATCTTATTTATTTTATACTTAAGGGAATTTTGATGTTTTATTTATAAAAAATAGTTTTTTTTCTTAATCGTATTTTTAAGGGAATTTTGATATTTTACTTATATGAAAAATAGCTTTTCTAGTCTTGTTTAATTTATAATCTAAAATTATTCAACCTTTTTTTTAAAAATAGTTTATATATGGAATTAGAAGAAATTAATAATTAAAATAATTTTTTAAATAAAAATAGGTAGTAATAGTATACTACGATGATACCATTACTAGTTTTCCAGTTTCCGGATCTTTATATACTTTACCTACTTCACTATAACCATTCTGTGATGAACCACCACTTGATGAATTGTTAACCTCCTGACCTGAGGATACTTGTTCGCCCTGTGATTGTGATTGTTCTTGACTGGAGTGAATTATTTCCGGATTTGTCTGTACGGCCATAATTGCAAATATTAAAAATCCTAATGCTAATACTAACATTACATCAGATAGGTTTGTAAGACCGCCCATTGGATCCGGATCTTCCCTATCTGACATTCGTCGTTTTTTTCTTAACATTATACCACCTAATACATTTTATTAAGATTTTCAATAATAACTTCTGCAAGTGTGTCGGTTGTTGCAATGTCGTCATCATACCATATTTTTCTATATTTGGATATACAATATGCTAATGCTCCAACTCCAACACCTACCACTGTTGTATCAAATGCAACTGTTAAAGCCTGTGCTAAAGTGCTGATATCACCGGTTCCAAGTGCTGAAAGACCTGGGCCTAATGGAATCAATGTACCTAATAGACCTAAAACCGGACCGGTTCTAATGAGAACATCTGTTAGTGATGTTCTTTTAATTAATTTGGTTTCCTCCTCTTCAATTAATTTCTCAGCAAATGCTTTTCTTGCATCTGGTTTTATATCCTTGTTCTTTATAATTCTAATTAAATCTTCTTTTTGATAATCAAATAGATTACTGCTTTCTATTAGATTTTTCATCTCATCTGTGTTTTTAGATTCTGATAGATTTCTAATCAGTTCCTCAAGTTCCCTACTTGTAATTGCTTTTCTTGTAAACTTTTCATTAATAATGCTTCCTAAAGATAGAAGTACCAATACTATGAAAATCACTAGAATAATTATTACAGGTGTAAGTAAACTTTCAGAAATTATATGAATCAAAGTTGTAAGTGATTCTGTTCCTTGAAATATCATTTTATCTCCTTATTTTAATTGGTTTAGTAAACATTAATCTGTTTTAATATAAGTTCCAAGAACTATTAAAATACAAAGACCTATAATTACAGATACTACCTGATAGGTAGGAGTTAATGTCATAAACGGATCAAACAGGGAATAGTCTAAACTTTTAACGGTATTGTATGTTAAACCAATTATAAAAAATAGAATTGATTCAACTATCATATATTCTCCTACACTATTTTCGTATTTTTCTAATCTTTCTTTTAATGGTTCTGTTAATCTCTTAATGACTAAAATTATGATTAAACTTAAAACAGTAATTAAAAATCCATTTAATAGAGGATCCTTTCCATATATTAAAGTTTCTTGGGAAATATTAATTGAGGAAATAAGAATCATCATTAGAATATATTCGGATATTGAAAGAATAGTTAAGCTTATTTCATTAATATCTCTCTTATTTAATTCTTGTTTTTCATAATAATAGGTAATAACTAGTATTATTACTGCGATTAATAAAATAATTATATTAAAATATTGATTTATATTATTAGAACTCTTTAAAAATTCAATACTTGAAGCTGATAATATAAATAAAATAATTGTATATATTACTGGGAAAATTTTTCTTTTTTTATTATTATAGGAATTTAATACTAAACCAAGATTTATTGAAAAAAATATTATGATGATTATTAAATATTTAGCTATTAAATCCATTATATCCCATTTTTCTATTCATTTAAAAAAAAATAAAAATCTTCTAAAAATAGAAGATTATTTTTTAACAGTTAATTTCTGAGTTAAAGTCTTACTGTTAAAGTTAGTGCAGTTAAGTAATGTAGTTTTAATGGTATATGTTTTAGGATTTAAATTGATTTTTAGTTTTACCTGTCCATTTTTATCGGTAACTCTATAGTAGTTTTTACCACAGACTGTAATAACTACTTTCTGACCGATTACTGGTTTATTATTTGATGTAATCTTTACTGTGTAATAGTTTCCTTTTTTAACATTGCTATTTGCACTCATAGTAACAGAATTCTTTTTGACTGTAATATTTTTAATTAATTCTGTTCCATTTGTATTGTTTGTACCATTATAGATACAGGTTACAGTGTATGTTCTTGCATTTAGACGGATAGCCAGTGATGCTCTACCATTTTCATCAGTAGTTCTATAATATGTTTTTCCACAAACATTAATGCCGATTCTTCTATTGCTTAATGTATTTCCATTGGCGTCTTTTAATTGAACAATGAAATAACTTATATTATTCTCGTTACCATTGTAATAGTAATATTCATTACTTAATACATTGAAAACGGTTCCGACTGTTGTATTTGTTTCGTTCTTTTCTACTTCCGGATATGCCTGGTAATCAACTCTGGTGATTTCACTTGACATATTTAATGGTTGGCTATATGTGTATGTAGCTACTCCATTGTTAAGGGAAGATTCTGTACTATTTAAGAAAATAACTTTCTCCGGAATCTTGAAATTATCTGCATTAACAGTAGTCTCGTTTGTAGTATATTTTGCCTGTACTGTAACAGTATTGGTTGTATTGTCTATAACTGTATCCATATTGATCCATGAATCAAGTACATGGTCCTTTCCGGTATTTAGATTTACAACACGGTTGGACCAATTGTATAAATAATCAGTAGAGTTTAATGGATTGTTAATTCCCCACCAATTATTATTAAGAATTATCTCACCCATAGGGAATATTTCAGTACTTAAATATATTTCCTTTCCAATTCTTCCTGCAGAATTGTTGAATATACAGGAGTTTTCCATATATATTGCAGGTAAAAGAGTTTCAGTTTCAAATTCTAAACATAATGCTCCTCCATTTCTTCCTGCATAGTTATTGGTAATTATTGTATTGTTGATATATAATGGTCCAGAAGTCATTATTGCTCCGGCATAATATAGTTGACCTGTATTATTATTTATAATTGAATTATTTACATACATTGTGGATGCCCAATTATAAAGTGCTCCTGCCCATTCTCTACCTGTATTATTTTCGAATATACAATTATCTATATATGCTTTGGATATACGTGTGGAACCAATTGCTCCACCATCCCTGTTTGCATAATTGTCTGTGAAGGTGCAGTTTTCCACATACAGACTATTGTAGTAGTCTCCTTTTATGGCTCCCCCATCATTATCAGCTCTATTTGATGTAAAGATTGAGTTGGTGACAGTGAGATTTCCTTCCTGTGAACTTAGTGCTCCCCCATTATATCCATGGTTGTCTTTAAAAATACAGTTATTTATTATTACATTTCCATAATAATTGTCTACAACACTTCCCCCTGTGGTTATAGTGTTATATCCATTTATAAATGTAATATTTTCAAATTTTACAAAGACATCAGTTCCATTAATTGTAAAAATAGGGGTACCTGTATTTCCTCCATTAATAATAATGTCTTCAGGGTTTCCATTTCCACTTATGGTTGTATTCTTACTAATTGTCACATTAGATATGTTATATTCTCCAGGGTTTAGTGTAATATTCTCTGTTGAATTTATGTCATCAATTATGTCTGAGTTTAATTCTGTATTAGTATTTACTTCTTTAACAGTATCTGTTTGATTGATAATATTCTGCATATTGCCATCTGTAATATTGTCAGATTGGTTAACATCGCTTGCAGATATCGACAATGTACTAACAAATAGTATAATCAGTAGAATACTAATAAAACAAATCTTAGATTTTATTTTACTAATAATATCACCTATGATTTCTTTTTAATATTATATATTTTCATGACTTTATTCATGTTAAAAAATTATTTTGAATATTTTTTAATTTTTATACTTAAATAAAATCATTCAATAGTATATTTTTTCATATCCACTATATTATTTATTATATTTTATCAACATATATTAAATAATCGATTTATTTTTATCAATTGAGTAAAAATATATTTCGTTATTTTTATTTATTATGTTTAATAATGTATTATTTTTTTATATACTAATTTAAAATATTTATTTAATTTATATTAATTGTAATAAACTATCTTATTACATTTTAAACCCTTTTAAACTCTTATTATATTTAAAAATTCAAGTCGATAAACATATATATGCATTAACTTATAATTTAATATACTAATAAATAATTTTTATAAAAAGTTTCTAAAACTTTTAACTTTAAATATAGTTTTACATATCGTATTTGAAAATATTTATTAGCTTTTTTATATTTTAATAAAAGGAAGTAATATGATGAAATTGAATAAAAGATATTTATTCTCAGTTCTTCTAGTATTAATTGTTGCTATATCCTTATCTGCTATTTCTGCAGCTGATGATAATGTTAGCGATGTTAATTCTGTATCAGATGCTGATACTGTAGATTCAGTATCTGTTGGGGATTCTCCTGTTGTAACTGCAGATGCAACAAATAGTACTATTAGTGCTGGATCTGATTATGCAACTATAAATAAGACATTTGAAGATGCTGCTGACGGTTCAACTGTCTATTTTGAAAACGGTACTTATGAATTCAGAAATCAAAGTATCAATATTGTTTCTAAAAATTTAAACATTGTTGGAAATGGTGCTACCTTAATCGGATACTCTACTTCAACTGATAACTTTAATTTATTTAATGTTGATAGTGGAAGCGTAAACTTTACAGGTTTAAACATCCGTTTAGTAGATGTTTCTGAGAATGCTTCAAACAATGCAACTGGTTATGGAATTAAATATATGAGTGCATATGATTCTGTAGTTAGTAACTGTAACTTCTACTATGGAAGTGTTCCAGTATACTACCAAGGTTCTTCAAATATGACTCTTACAGGTAATACCTTTACTGGTACTGCTGTTGTTGTACAAAAAAATGGTAGAGAATCTGGTACTAAAGGAACTAACATTATGGGTACTCACGATGTTTTAGTTGAGAATAATACTTTTTATGGTAATCTCTTAGATGGTATATCCATAGCATCTAACTCATATAATGCTAATTTCGTAAATAACCGTTTCATTAATAATGCATATGGTATTTTCTTCGGTGGTGGAGTAAATTATGTAACAATTGTTGGTAACTACTTTGAAAATTGTTATGGTCAATCTGTTAGTAATGCTAAATCCCAATCCAATAGATTAATTGCTAATAATACATTTATTCTTAAAAATGCTTCATCTCCAGGTATTTATGTAGAACTTGGTAATACAGCTCATGGTGATCCTACTTCTTTAAGTAATTTCACAGTTATTAACAATAAATTCATTGGTAATAACAGTAATGTACCAACTCTTGCAATTGAAATTGATAGTAAATCTGGAACTTTCATTGGTCCTGGATTCTATGTAAGCAATAACACTGTTTCAAACAATTCCTTATTCTTACAATTTGTAGATGAAAATTCAACTGAAAACCATACCAATGCTAGTTTCACTATTGATATTCCACAAACTCCTGTTGTAGAATACTACAATATCACTGATTTAAACAATCAATTCGCATATGGTTACGGTCAACAATTTAAAGTATTATTAAAAGATTCCACAAATAGTGTTGTACCTAATGCTAAAGTAGCTATCACCGTTTCTGGAAAAACATATTATAAAATCACTAATGAATTCGGTATTGCTGTTCTTAACATAAACTTACATGCTGGTACTTATAATATAACTTATGCATATGGTAATGAAACTTCTGGATCAGATGTAATCACTGTTTACAAAGCATCTGCAACTTTAGTTCCAACCACCCGTACTGTTAAAAGAGGTAACAACTTTGTATTTACCTTAAAAGATAGAAACGGTAAAGTTTTATCTAATTATAAAGTTACATATGTAATCGCAGGTAAATCATATACCAGAATTACCGATAGTAAAGGTCAAGTAAGTCTTAAAATTAATTTAACTCCTAAAAACTATGTAGTTACTGCTTACCTTAACAACAACAGAGATTACTATGCACCAGTTTATAGTGGTACTTTAAAAGTAACTAAATAGATTGATTTATTTAAAATCTCCTTTTTAAGGAGATTTCCTTTTCTTTATTTTTTTGATTTTAATATTTTATTGATCCAAATTCGGTGGTAAAATATTGTTTAATAAGAATTCTATTTTTAGGATGATTCTATGAAAAATAAATATCTATTTATAATCATGGTTTTAACAATAGTTATGATATCATTAAGTCCAATATTTGCTGAGGATTCTAATGCTTCATATCTTAACTCCTCATCAGCATCAACTAATGATGTCTCTGTTGCAAATTCTAATGGTTATAATAATCTTAGTGTGAATACAAATAATGATGATAATGGTGTTTTAAAAGATAATGAGACTAATACTAATACCTATTATGTAAATAGCAGTTCCGATAATGAAAATCAGATGGAGACTCCAACTATTCAGGAGACCATTAATAATGCAAGTGCCGGAGACACTATTATTATTAAAGGTAACTTTGTACATGTTCATTTAGTTATAGATAAACCTTTAATAATCATAGGAAATTCTTCTAGTCTATCAACTTGTCCTAGTAGAACAACTGGTTCCGGTAGTATCGGGGTATTTTACTTAAATCCCCAAGCATCAGGAACAGTCATTTCCGGATTCACTATTTTAAATTCTGGTACTGATTCTGCTTCTTATAGCGTAAGGCCATATGGTATTTACATAAATGGTGCAGACAATATCAGTATTGAAAACTGTACTGTAAAGACATATGTAGGTTATGGAATTCTATTCAATAATTCCTCAAACAATAAATTGTATAATCTTTCCATATCCTCAACTACCAGTGGACGTAAAACTAATACTGGTATTAATATTAGTAAAAACTGTAGTAATATAAGTGTTGAGTCTTCCAATATTTCCTCTAATGGTTTTGCAGGAATTGCTTTAGAATCTGGAGATAACATCGGTATATACAACAATTATATTATGGATAATAGAAATGAGGCAAGCCAATCCAGCGCTACAATTGGTTATGGTATATTTGTAGACTGTCCAGTAAATGGTGTATATATCAAGGGAAACACTATTTTGAGAAATGGTAACTATGGTGTTTTCAATAATTACAGGGTAAATAATCTTAACACTACTAATGAGATTATTGATAATAACATTATAATGAATCATACCGAAAGAGTCGTATATACTGTCAGATATGTCCTATCTGATGGCGGACCTTATGTATATGACGAGGCAACCGATACCTATGTATATGTAGGGGCAGGTAATGGTACTTATGATACTGCTGCAAACTCTGTTTACCTATATAGTAACTTTGTAAGGGGAACTGTCTGTGGCGCTACATTATATGGATATGATAAATCTAGTTATACTGGTAAGTATGATTTAGTACTTAGTGATATTCAACAGGTGGATAAGGCTATTTACAATATTTCCCTTATAAGAAAAGATAATGGGGAAATTGCAAACGGCTTAAATACATATTATGCAATATTCTATTTAAATAAAAATGGCAATGCTGCAGATCCTCAACAAGGTGATGTCTATAGGTATTGTACATTTGTAAATGGTACTGCAACCTGTAATTTTACTAATGAATCCTATAAAAAAACTGCTAATGTTATAACCGCCGTTGGTCCTGGAATTGGTAATATCGGTAACCCTAATAGGTCATATGCTACTTATAATGTAAACGATTCTGATATTGTAAATCCAATTACAACCTTAAACACCAATATTTCAGCATCCAATTTAACTGAAGAATATGGTGATAACAAGAACATGACTGTTAAATTAGTTGATGAGTTAGGGGCTCCGGTAAGTGATAAAAATGTTCTTATAATCATTGGAACTATCATGTATACATCAACTACAGATTCTAATGGAGTTGTCTATATTACAACTGATGGCATGTCTGCAGGAAACTATACTGTAAATTACAGATTTACAGGAGACAGCTCTTATAATCCATGTAACGGAAGTTCTAATCTTGTTATTAATAAAGCTACTGTTGTTATAGACAGCACTAATTTAACTAAAGTATATGGCGATAGTGGTAGTAGATTTATTGCATATCTTTTAGATTCAAACAATAATCCTATTGCAAATCAAGCTATAAGCTTTACAGTCTGTGGTAAAACATATAATAGAACAACTAATGCTAATGGTAGTGCTAGTTTAGCTATTAATCTAAAGGTAGGTAAATATACTATTAATGTAAGATATCCTGGTGACTCAAACTATAAATCTTCATCTAAAACTAACACTATAACAGTGGTAAATAGAATTTCTTACCCTACCAAATTAGTTACTAAAGATTTAAGTAAGGTTTATTTAGGTTCTCAAAGGTTTTCTGCTAAACTGGTTGATTCTAATAATAATCCTTTAGTAAATCAGACAGTTAAATTTACAGTCTGTGGTAAGACTTATAGTAAAACAACTAATGCAAGTGGTGAGGCTAGTTTAGCTATTAATCTAAAACCAGGTACTTATAAGATTTCAACTAAATATGCAGGAAACGGCATATATGACTCTTCAAGTGCAAGTAACACCATTAAAGTAAGTAAGATTTCTACTAAAATTACAGCTAATAATGTATATAAACAATATAAAACCTCAACTCCTTATATAATAAAATTAGTAGATTCTAATAACAAGCCAATTGCAAATCAGAAGGTAAAAATTACAATTGCAGGTAAGACTTATAGTAGAACAACTAATGCAAATGGTGGAGCTAGTTTAGCTATTAATTTAAAGGTAGGTAAATATGGTGTTAAGACAACATATTCTGGTAGTTCAATCTATATGTCATCATCTAAAACTAATACTGTAACTGTTGTTAAAAATGCAGTTGGTAAAGTAACAAAAATTGTCGGATCCAATTTAAATAAAAGTTATCTGGACTCCCAAAGATTTGCAGTTAATTTAGTTGATTCTAACAATAACCCTTTAGCAAATCAAACCATTAAACTCACAGTCTGTGGTAAGACTTATAGTAGAATAACTAATGCAAGTGGTGGAGCTAGTTTAGCTATTAATTTAAAGCCTGGAAACTATAATATGCAGGTTGCATATTCAGGAAATGGTGCTTATCAGGGTACTAGTGCTAGTTACAAAGTAGTAGTTAATCCAACTACTACTATAACTACTTCCTACTCTAATTCTCAGGCACAAGCTGTTTTAAATGAGGCAAAAACAGGTTCTACAATATACTTTAAAGATTATAATATGGATGATGTAAATCTAGTTATAAATAAAAGCTTAACCCTTGAAGGTGGAAATTCAACAGTAACCGGTCTTTTAAATAATCCCGTATTCACTGTTAATGCAGAGGGAGTTTCAATAAACAATTTTAACATTTTAGCTAAAAACAGTACTGGAATAAATATCCTAAAGGATAATTCTAAAATAACTAATAATAACCTTAATAACACATTATTTGGAGATAATGTCAGCTCATATTATAGTGGGGATAAATTACTTTCAGGAAATGGAATTAATGTTGAAAGTAGTCAGAATATAATCGAAAATAATACTATCAGTTTATATTATAATGGAATATACCTAAAAAATTCTAATAATGATTCAATAATTGGAAATGATATTGAAAAAAACAATTTCGGTATATATTATGGTACCAATGTAAGTAATACCGAGATTCTATCTAACAATATTAGTAATAATATTGGACAAGTTGATTTTGAAAACCCTGAAGGTTTTTATGGATATGGAATCTTTGCTAACCAGTCTTCTGTAAACCTTACAATTGGTCGAAATAATATTATTTCCAATTATATTGGTGTTAACTTTAATGCTCCAAATAGTACAGGCATTAACATGTACAGTAATCTTGTATACAACAGTACTCTTGAAGGCGTTGTGTTCTGGCCAAACTATACACCTGTAAATGGCGAATATCCTACAGTTGAGAATAACGCAATATTTGATAATGCAAAAGGTCCTGCAATGTTTACCTTAGGTGAGATGAGTGCTAATCCAAATGGAATTTATGCTCCTGGAGCAAACGATAGTTCTAAAGCACTTCATATAGGATATAACTGGTTTGGTGTAAATAAATTAGTAACCTGGGTACAGGATGAGACTGTTGGTGCAGGTACAATGTGTCCAAGAATCAGGGCAAACGCTATCTGTTTTACTAATTTAACCTATGTTAGTCCTGGAAAATATGATGTCTACTTCTTGAGAAATGGAACTTTGGCAGATGAGCTTCCAGACTTTAGAATGTTTGTATCTCTAAATGATCTTGAGTCCACATTTGAAGTTCATAATGGTGTCGGTACTATTAGTTTAGATCCATCTGTTTATTTAACTAATGAGACTAATATTATTAAAATCAGTTCTGGTTCACTAAATGATGAAGAGAGAACATTTAAGGTTATTTTCATCTATGAAATACCTGAAAATGAAACAGCTTAAAAAATTAAATTTCCACTCTTTTTTTTATTTTTTTTATCTAAGCTATTTTTTTATATTAATATATTGTTTTTAGTTTAATAGAAAAATTAAATAGATTAGTTTCCTCTTAAATAAAAACATCTATGCTTATTTTCCTTAATTTTCATTGAAAAATAGTTTCTGTTTAATAAGTTCATATATATATATATATATATTTAATTATATTTTTTAATTTATTTTCTGTATAGAAATAGTTTTTATTTAATAAGTTCAGGTAAATGATATCTTTTTAATTTATTTTGATATGAAATTATAGAAATATGATTTCATTGGTTTTAATTAAGAAATAGTTTTTATTTAATAATTAATGTAGTGTTTTTATTTTATTTTATTTTTTAATATGGCTTATAGAAATAGGGTTTTTCATTGGTTTTAATTAAATAGTTTTATTTATTATATTTGATATTTTGTAATATAAAAAAATATTTAAAAAATTAAAAATAATAGAAGTAATCTATTCATCAATTACTTCATAGTAGGAACCAATTGCACATGCCTTACAAACTGGTTTTCCACCACGGTAGACTTGTTGGTCATCAGCTATTTTCTCACCACATACTGAACAGAATGTTGAGGTGTGAAGTGCCCCTGGTTTTTGAGCTTCTTTAAGTCCTACAATTCTTACCTTTTCAACATTGAATAATTCCTCTGGCGGGGTCTCTCTAAATCTTTTAACCATTTCTTCTCTAGTTTCACATTGGTCTCCAGGTTTGTTTGCATCTGCATCAGATACTCTGATTGCTTCCTCGGTGTCCATGTTATAGAATGTAACTGCAAATCTACCATAATACATTTGTTTTAATGCTCTTTTACCCATGTTACAATGGGTTACAACTAAGATAGCATCAGACATACATCTATCGTTTTCAACAAATACCATTAAATTTTTATGTCTTTTGTTAAGTTCCATTCCCATTAATTCCATTCCATACATAGCAAGTTTAGTTCCAATAGCTATTCCTCCACAGACTTCGCCATGGAATTCTTTAACTTTTGCAAGTTGTTCATCATATTCTTTTAAGTCCATTTTTTCACCTTTATTAATTTTATTTATTTAATTTGATTATATAATCAACATAAATTATTTATAAACAATATTTAGCCTTAATCTTCCAGTATAAGCTATAATTTTTCATTATCTAATTATTCATAAGGAACGCACAGTTTCCGATTATCCTCAAGCTCAATTAATCTTACATTATTAACATCATATGCTTTTTTAATATTTTCTTCTGTTACAACCTCGTTGGGATTTCCAAAAGCTATAAAATGTTTGTCTTTCATAACCGCTACCTTGTTACTTGCGATAAATGCATGATCTGGGTTGTGAATACTCATTATAACTGATAATCCACTATTAGCTAACTTTTTTATAATATTCAATAATCTGAATTGATTTCCAAAGTCAAGATGTGAGGTAGGTTCATCTAAGATAAGTATATCTGGCTCCTGGGCCAGAACCCTTGCAAGAAATACCAATTGCCTTTCCCCCCCACTGATGTTTGTGTAATTTTTATCCTTAAGATATTCTATGTTCAATGTTTTAAGTGCATTATCTGCTATTTTTATATCCTCTTCTTTTGGGGATTCCGTTAGATTAACGTAAGGTGCCCTTCCCATTATCACAACTTCCTCAACTGTAAATGGGAATGTTGGAATATGTCCCTGTGGAATATATCCGATATTTCTGGATATTTCCTTAAAGCCCATACTTTGGATGTTTTTACCTTTAATCAATATTTTCCCTTTGTCTGGTTTATTGATGCCATTCAAACATTTAAGAAGTGTGGTTTTACCGGTTCCATTTGGACCTAAAATAGATAGGACGTCTCCCCTGTCTATATTAAAGGTTATGTCCTCAAATATAAATGGGGATTCGTTATCATATCTAAATGAGATATCTTTAACATCTAATAACTTTTCCATATTTACACTTCTTTTATACGATATTTTATTTTTTAATATTATTCTATAGAACACTTAGCAGAAATTACATTTTAATTGAAACTATGACCATTCTGAGTAACCTTTTCTAAGTAAGTATAAGAATATTGGCACACCAATTACGGCAGTTAAAATACCTATTGGGATTTCAATACTTATTATGCTTCTAGATATATCATCAATCAAAAGTAAGAAGCTTGCACCAATACTTAATGATGCAGGTATTAATATCCTGTGGTCTGGACCTACAATCATACGGGTAAGGTGTGGTACAAGAAGTCCCACCCATCCTATAATTCCACTTATGGATACTGATGCAGAGGTAATAAGTGTTGCAGCTGTAATAATAATCAATCTTAATCTTTCCGGGTTTTCACCTAAGGCTTGTGCCTCCTCATCACCCATTGCAAGTAAATTTATTCTCCATCTTAAAG
>JBJEIL010000157.1:0-4720 GCA_051876995.1 Methanobrevibacter sp.
TATATTCAAATTTTTTATTTATTTTACGTAATATTTTACTTAAACTAGCTTTAAATCTGTATCCTGCACCATATTCTATATAAATGAATGGTAAACCTACACAAGCTATAGCTATAATGTATGGAACTAAAAATGCTCCACCACCATTCGTATAGGATATGTATGGAAAACGCCAAATATTACCTAGACCAACAGCAGAACCTATCATCGCTAGTAAAAAAGTTATGTTATTTTTCCATTGATTTTTTTCAGTCATTATAAAACCCATTTAAAAAAATTTTAAAAAAAATTATCATATTTTTAAAAATAAGAATTTAAAAATATAAAAATTAAAACAGTAATATTATGTTAAAACTTGTATAAATTTATTTCTTTTTAATTAGAAAAAATATTAAAAGTAATTTAAATAAATAGATAAATAAAAATTTTTTAGAAATTTATTAAATGTTTTTTCAAAAAAAGTTCAAAAATATTCCATAATTTTTACAATAAATAGAATAATTTAAAAAATGAATAAAATAAGACATATTTTATAGAAATATTTATTAATTAAAATAAAATTCTATTTTTAATAAAGATTAAAACGAAAAATTATTTCAATTGAACATCAAAATTAGCCATATAACCTAGAGTTGTAGTAATTATTGGATAGAAGAGATACATGTAAGCTATTCTATAAATATAATCAATATTACTTGAATTACCTGGTGAAATATTAAATAAAGCAAGTATACCATCCAATATTATTGAAATTATAATAAAGTATACACCTAAAACCAAACCTTCGGCTATTTCATTATCCGGCAACGGTCTAATATATATAATACCAAATATTAAAGCCCAGAATATAATCCATAATGGCATATATGTATTAAATAATGGTAAATCTGCACTAATAACTCTATTTGTTAATGAAGAACAAATAAATACCAATAAATAAGATAGTATTCCATAGGCTGTAGCTATTCTCCACTTCATTATATAACCTGAAATATTTATTCAATTAATAATTTAATTTTTATAATGATAAATTTAATCGTTAATATTTAATTAAATTTTAAACATTAATAATAAATATGTTATTAAACTTCAATAAAAATAAAATTAATCATTTTTAACAGTAATTATTATACCCGCTTATTTGGCTAAATGGTTAATTAAGTTGGTAAATAAAATTAATCATCAATATCCAATTTACTTTGTGCTTTTTTATTTAAGGATATTACAGGACTTTCACTAATTACTTTTCTCTGTTGTACCTCAACATTTTCCAAAGATAAAAGTATTTCCTTGGATTCAATTCCCCCTTGATATCCATTGAACCCTCCAATGGTTCTATCTTTTTTAATGGTTCTATGACACGGTATTACAATTGGAAAAGGATTCTTTCTTAATGCATTACCTACAGCCCTATATGCCTTAGGATGACCGATTTGTTTAGCTAATTCGCCATAAGTATTTACAGATCCTCTTTTGGTATTATATTCTGCATTTAAAACTTCTCTTTCAAATGGACTACATTCAGAAAAATCAAAATTATCTAATGAGAACTTAAAGTCTTTCCCATTTAAATAATCTTGAATATCTAAAACGAGCTTCTTAATTCTTTTATTCAAATGACTAAAACTTACGGAATCTAAGTTATCATAATTTTTATATGCAATTTCTTTAGATTTTAAATCTGGAGTAGACAATATAATGTTTTTAATCAAAACAGTATCAGAATCTTGAAAAACAATAGTAATAGAGCCAATTATTGTTTTTTCAATTGTAAACTCCTTAAGTTCCATTTCCATATTATCAATCCTGAAAAATTAATATTATTATATATAATAATATATATTATTATAATAATATTGTTTTTGGTAGAATCTTATTTAAATTAAATATAATTTTCTGGTATATAGTATGTCAAGATATAATCAACATGAAGAATATTTAAGGAAAGTACTAATGGGCTCATTATCAAGCGAAAATCCCTCAAAGGAAACATATCTAAAACATTACAAAAATTCTAACTCCTATTTTAATCAATATAAAATAGAATTATTGGAAAGATATAAAGATAAAAGTTTCACGGATTTTAAAGGAGTTCATACCATTGACAACGATTATGGACAAGCATTGGAAATAGTAAACAGCAAAAAGATCAACTTTAACCTTAAAGATAATGAAGTTGAAAAGGATCTGATTAACGATTTAAAACTTGTATCAGGTATTGGTAATAAAAAGGAAATAGCTTTAAAAGATAATGGTTACGATGATCTTTATAAGTTAAAGAATCATCCAAAATACTCTAAAAAAGCAGAATCTTTAATTGATACAATTAACAATCAAGACTTCCAGGATTATTTCAGATTGATGAGAAAATTAAAGGAATATAACACGATGATGTGTGCAGATAAAGTAGATGTTGAAAACTTCAGATTTATGGATATTGAAACACTGGGACTTAAAAATGTACCAATAATCCTTATTGGAATCGCATATATTGAAAATGACAGACTTATATCCAAACAATATTTACAAAGAAATGGTCAGGAGGAATCCAGTATTATCGATGCTTACATATCAAACCTTGATGAGGATTCAGTACATGTTACATATAATGGAGCCAGATTTGATATACCATTTATTAAAAATAGGGCAGATTACTTTGGAATAAAATATGACAAACATTTACATTACGATTTATTGTATTTTGCAAGAAAACTCTATAAGGAAAGATTAGAAAATTGCAAATTACAGACTGTGGAGTCTTATATATGTGGTTTTGAAAGATTTAATGATGTTCCAGGACAATTCATTCCTGAATACTATAAAACATATGTAGACAGTCAAAACATTGGACCACTTGTACCTATTATAAGACATAATCGTCTTGATATTATATCCCTTGTGGAAATATTTATGAGGATTTATGATGACATTAACTTTTAAATTAAATTCTAAACTATAAATTTTTATGGGGATATTAATTTCCTAATCTAATATAATTCAATTGAAACATAAACTTATAATTTATATAGAAACCAGAGACTAAAAAGGCATGCTATCTAAATTATAATTAAATGGAGAGTTTAAGCCTAATGAGATATATCCCATAATCTATGGAATTTTATATATTATTCAATTTTACATATGATTTCATATAGTTTTCAATATTTTATTTAATTCAAACTAATTTTTTAGAAAATTGTATAATTTTTAATAAAGTTTAAATCTATAAAAATATATACATTATAATAGTATTGTTAATAAATTCATAATTTAAGAAATTTATTCTAATTCTTGAGGTGATTTAATGGATGAATTAAGAACTGCAATGGTGGGAACTCCATGTCAAATTACAGCTGCAACTAAAATCAATAAATATAGTGATATAACTGGCGGATCTCCTATTGATATTAAAATAGGCCTATTTTGTATGGAAAATTATTCTTATACATACCTGGAAAAATTTTTAAACAGTAACAACATTGAAATGCATGAAATTAAAGAATTCCGTATTGAAAAAGGACAATTTATAGTTTATTTAAATGATGGAAACAAGTTTTCAATACCTGTCCGTGAAACAAAAATATTTACACGTAAAAACTGTGAGGTATGTACTGATTATACCGCCGATTTATCTGATATTTCTGTAGGATCTGTAGGTAGTTCTAAAGGATATTCAACTGTAATTGTTAGAACAGATAAAGGTGAAGAAATCATTAATGACATGATTAATAAGGAATTATTGGAAGTTGGAGAATTAACAGACAGTGGTTTAAAACTTCTTGAAAGAATTGCTAACAGAAAAATCCATGAAAATCAGGAAAACATTAAAGAAAGGGAATCTGTTGCAAGACAAGTTTTATCACAAAGACATTTATCCGAAAAATCAGCTGTCACCCAATCCAAAGATTGTCAATTTAATAATTTGGAAGCAGATGTTATCAATGTAGGTGGATGTGTATTATGTGGTGCATGTGAATATGTATGTCCAATAGACATTATTCAGATTAATGATAGAAAACCACAATTATTTGGAAAATGTAAGGAAGACTGTCATGCATGTTACTTTGCATGTCCTAGAACATATGTAAGTACTGATATTTTACCGGAAGATATTGACGATAAACCTTTAGGAGAGTATAAAAAGATTTTATCTCTTAAATCAAATAGCATTAATGGTCAAGATGGTGGTGTAGTAAGTGGAATACTAACTTATCTATTGAATGAAGATAAGGTTGATGAGGTATTCCTTGTAGGACAAGATGAAGATATCCCATGGAAACCTAAATCATTTGTATCTGGTAAAGTTTCTGATGTTATTGCAGCAGCTGGAACCAAATACAGTACTGTACCAATCGGTTTTAAAGCATTAACAAATAGAGAAGATTAAACATCTTCTTTTTACTCTTTTTAATATCAAAAAACACTAACTATTTTTTAAAATTATATTTAATAATAATTTGAAAAGGTAATTCTATTTTTTTCTATTGTAATTTAACTAAATTATAAAGACTATCCATTAAAAAACATTTAAATACTAATTTTATATCTTTAAACATCATATACATTATAAATTGATTTAAACCAGGCTAATTGCATAGGATATTCTTAAAAGTTGATATTTTATGATATGGGGTTCTTTAAAAAAGTTTATTTTGATACTATTGTTTAATAGATGTCATGAAAAAATTTAAAAAAATCATATTTTTTTAATTAGTAACCA
>JBJEIL010000158.1:0-4692 GCA_051876995.1 Methanobrevibacter sp.
GCCTTTTGTTCATACTGGAAATGTTATCTGGCAAGGTCCTTGGTCATGGCTCCATATAACTGATTTCGGTCTAAACTGGGCTATCATTTTATCTGTAAGGTTGATTGTCTGTTTGACTGCAATTGTTCTTTTATCTTCTACAAGTCCAATGCAGGAGATTGTTCAATCTCTTAGAAAACTTGGAATGCCTAGGGATATTGCAATGATTTTATCAATTATGGTAAGATTTTTATTCATATTTATTGACGAGTTGGAATCTATTAGAATAAGTCAAAAGTCTAGAAACTTTAATATTCATAGTAGGATTACTCCATATAAATGGAGAGTAAAGCAGGTAGGTTATACAATAGGTATGATGTTTATTAAAGCATATGAAAAGGGAGAAACTGCTTACTTTAGTATGATGGCACGTTGCTATTCTGATGAATCCGAATTGTATAAAACAAATGATACTCCTGGAAAAAGGGAATATGGTTTAATTGCAAGTCTAATCATTGTTATTGCCATAATACAATTGGCTTTAATCTTTATTCCAAATGCTTTTGGATTTTTAAGTGTAGTGTTATATACTGCTTAATTAATAATTTTAATTTTTAATTTCTAATTCATTTTAGTTTTTTAATTTTGATCAGTTTTTATACTTCTTTTTTATTCTAGTTTATCTAATCTTAATTTCTTTTTATTTTTTATTAATTTTTTAATCTATTTTTTAAAGATTTTCTAATTTTGATTTTATATTTAAAAATTTAAATTTCCTATTTTATTATAACTAAATATATATTCTATAATTTAATTAACATGATTTAACTAAATTAATTGTTTATTTTTAAAGTCTAATCTTTTATATTAAGATTTTTTATAAAATTTATTATATTATGCTCCTACTTTTAATTAAAACGTTTTTAATGAAACATCTGATAGTATATAACTATTGCAGGTATAATCAATACTCCCATTAGGTGGGATTTACTTAATCCCTGAAAGTGAGGTAAAAGTCCAAGGGCAGTTGAGGTAATCAACATTAAACTTATATATAATACAGGACCATGATACACGAAAGTAAAGATATAGACAATGGATATCATTAATCCGATAGAGATATAAGAAATTTTACTATAATTAATACCTTCGATAAATTTTGAAAACCTATCTCCGATTATAAGTGCTAAGGATAATCCAATTGAAACGGCAATTAGTGATGTGAAAATAAATAGTAATAAGTGGAATATTGTAAAATCACTAATGATATATGATATAAAAACAGCTATTCCACTTCTAGGATTTCCAATTAAATAAATGGATATTAAGGAGAACAAACAATCCGATGTATTAATTCCACTAATTATCATTAAAAAACCAGTAGTGTTGTCCTTATCAGAACTGTTTGTTAGATCCTGGGCTATGATTCCTCCTTGGGCAGGTCCAAAACCTGGTAGGAATCCTAAGATTCCTCCTGTAGTACCTCCTAATATGATGTTTTTTAAGCTATTTCTATCTAATTCAATTTCAACAAATGGGTTTTGGTGAGGAATATGTGAATTATCATTAATACTAAAAAGAATGGTGCTAATACCAAACAATCCTGTAAAAGTAGTCATTAAACTTAAACTTGATGTAATTGGTGTTTCAAATATAGTCCATCCAATAATTCCACTAAAAACAAACAATATAAATGACCAAATTATTTCTTTTAGATTATGGGATAATCTATAGATAAGTATGATTGAAACGACTAAAAGAAAAATCCAAAGATATGGTTTTGAAACTTCATGAATACTTGGTAGGATTATTGCAAATAAAGGTAGGGTAAGTATCGTTACAATTATTGCTCCAAAACCTCCTATTGCAACTATTCTTATTACCTCTTTTGCCCTTCCTTCAAGAACCATTCTATGGCCGGGAAGTATGGATAAAGCAGTTCCCTCATCAGGTACTCCAAGTAATGTGGAGGGTATAAATTCAAGAATTGCATGGGATATTGCAAGTGATGCAAGAAATACACAGATTACTTCAGAACTTGTAAATTGAAGTAGGTATGGTGATAGGGTAAAGACTATTGCGCCTGATGTATTTACATGGATTCCCGGAAAAATCCCTGTAATGGATCCGATTAATATTCCAAGAAAACAAGCAATTAATAGGTCAATCATGAATTTGACTGGTTTAATTTATTAATTAAACTTTGTTTAAATTGTTTTTAAAAGATTAATTAGAATTAATTCGTTTTATTATTTTAAATCAATTCTTTTCTTTAAATCTTCAGTATTCTTTAATTATATCTTTAAGTTTCTATTGTAAATCAAAATAAATCAATCTAATATAAACCAATTTTTAAGAAATTTTATATTGTATTAAAGAAATAATTATTCTATAAACAGTTTTATTAGGTGAAATAATGTCAGATTTAACTCCTGAAGAATTTGATAAGAAAGCTGATGATATTTATAAAAGAATTTCTAATAAGCGTATGGCTGATATTAAAAGGATTGAAATGAAATATGATAAAGAATTTAAAAAATTCGATAAATATTTTGATAATTATTTGGAAGATGAGTTAAATCAAATGGAAAAAAGAATTAAGAGTCAATATGAACTTAATAAAATTAGAGAGGCTAATAAATTAAGAAAAAACTTTAAATTTTAATTATTGATTGTATTTTTCTTATTTTTCTTGTTTTAGTTTTTTTTATTTTTAAGTAATTGTTTTCTTGATTTTTGTTATTTTCTTGTTTTAGTTTTTTTTATTTTTAAGTAATTGTTTTCTTGATTTTCGTTATTTTCTGATTTTACTTAATTTAAAGTTTTATTAATAAAAATAATAACCTGATTATTTGAATGAATATTTATTAGGGCCATTTTTACTGATGTACTTATTTGATTATTATTAAAGCAGTTTAACCTATTAAAAATAGTAATTTAATTTTATATATTTTAAGATAATTTTTAACCTAAAAATTAGTAAAAAAAGTAAATGTGAGAGTTATAATTATTGTCCAATAACTCTTAAAGAGGACATTAATATTTGTGGAATTATAAAGCTTCCAAATTGTTTAATTTCTGATTTTACTCCAGCGCAATCACTTAAAGCTTGGTATATGTTTCCACTTAACATTGCTTTTTTAACAGGAGTGGTAATCTCTCCATTTTCAACAAGAAATGCATTACTTGCCTCTACAGAGAAATCTCCAGATATTGGATTTGCGGTATGTGCACCAAGTACATCGTTTACAATAATGGCATTGTCTATCTCGGACATGTCCATTAAATCATTAAAGTCAAATATAAGGTTTGATGAAGAAACACCCGGAATTCCGGCATATGATCCACTAAACCCATTGGAGGTACTTTCCGTATCGCCTTTATTTCCATTATATATATCAAATATAAAGTTTTTAAGAACTCCATTATCTGCAATAACCGTTTTTTGTGAAGGCGTACCTTCTCCATCAGCCTTGCCTGAAGCCATTCCGCCTTCATAGGTGTTATCATCATATATTGAAAGATTATCACTAAAGATATTCTCACCTATCCTATCTTTTAGGATGGATCTTCCACGGAGCACATTATCCCCACTAATTCCATTTATGAAATTGTTAAGTAATCCTGCACCGGCATGATAGTTTAAAATAACAGGCATGTCTTTTGTTTCGATAGGTTTTCCTCCAAGTGAATCCTTTGCAATTCTGCATGCATCCTCTGCAATTTTTCCACCATTTAGTTTATACATGCAGGAGGATTCTCCTTCATATGCATTGGAGAGTTCACCATCTTTAACTACATTAACAGATACATATCCTCCAAATCCCGTAGATTTTTCATATACATCAAGACCATTAGAGTTTACAATCAATTCTTCACTTTTAACTGCTGAGAATTCTCCAGAGCTTACATTACATTTCTCATCCTCTACAACATTAAAGATACCATTCATATATTCTGTTGCATCATCAAGACTTAGATCATCTATCTTTTTATCATAGGTACCTTTAACGTCTTTATATCTTCCAGGCTCGGTAAATTGGAAATTTTCATCTTCCTCATTTATCTTTGAGTTAAGATATGCTTGTTTTGCAGTTTGGGCTATTTCGTCAATATTACTTGTATAAGCATGTCCTAATTTTTTATCGTTAATAACACTTATTCCAAGACCTAAATTTATCTCCTCTTTTGCGAAGTTTAATTCTGTTTTTTCTGCACTTAATTCAATGCCTTTAGATTGTGAAATAAATATTTGATAGGTATCACAGTATTTTGATACTTCTTTTATAGCTTTTTCAGATAATTCATATAACATATACTTAAACTCCTAGCTATTTTATCTAATAATCTGGTTGTTATTATATTAAGCTTTACTTCTTAATCATTTAAAACGAATTTATGGATAGCTTCACTTACTCCGTCACCATATTTTTTGCTACAATTATAGTCTGCAATATTTTTAAGTCTCAAGTCACTATTTGCTACAGCCACCTTAAAACCGGAATGTTTTAAAAATTCAATATCGTTTTCACTATCTCCAATAGCCATCACATTGTCTATTGGGATATTGGACCATTCTAATAATTTTTCAAGTGAAGTACCCTTATTAACATCTGGATCTGTTATATGTAATGCAAATCCACTATCATATACTTTTACGTTATAGTCCTCTACATCTTTAGCCACATCATCTCTTTTGACATTATCCTTATA
>JBJEIL010000159.1:0-4662 GCA_051876995.1 Methanobrevibacter sp.
TCTTAAATTTAATGGATTTCTTGGCGGAAATGGCCAGTTTGTTAAAAAGGATACCATTATTGAATCTGGAAAATGGGATGGATTTGCTGTTACCGAAGATTTAAACCTAAGTGTTAAGATATTAATTAACGGTGGTGAGATTAGATATTGTCCGGAAGTTGCTGTTTATCAGGAGGCTGTTGATAATTGGAGTGACTTCATGAGACAAAGGGTTCGCTGGGCTATAGGTAATTTTGAAACATTGTTTGTGTATTTTTCAAGAATTCTTACATGTAAAATACCATTTTTTAAAAAAATAGGTATTATTTCACATATTAGTAATTATGCATTTAATCTATTCATTTTCGTTGGTTTTATCATATTTATTATAAATATAATCGCATGGTTTATATTACATATTCCAACTGTAATACGTATGGAGGCACCTCTGATAATTGGTTTTATTTCAGCTATCGGATTTTTCCCGGGAATAACCATTGCACTCTTACGTGATGATAAGAAATTTAAAAGTTTTATTATAGATTTGGTTGAGTATTGGCTTTATTGTTTCCACTTGATTCCATTGTTCTTTAAAACGATGTGGGTTATGATTACGAGAGTTGAGAGAAGATGGGCTAAAACTTCTCATAAAGGTATGGAAGATGAGGAAGAAGATAATTAATATTTTTAGAGGTAAATAAATGAGAAAGAAAGATATGTTAATCAGTTTTATTATAGTTATAATGTTTATTTATGTGATTGCTAATTTAAGCACGATTAATAGTATTTTGTCTTGGGGTACTGAGAATAGAATTACCTTTGGTGATAGTACTGTAAATGTTCCACAGGCATGGAATACTACAAAACAGGTAAATTGGACAGATAAAGCTAAAACCAATAATTCAATTACTAACCGTTATGTTGTATGGGATTTATGGGATGATTGGCCAGAGGATTGCATAACGTCTGTGTCTGAGAAGAAATTAGCTCATTTGGAACATGGTAATTATAAGGTTTTAAATACCAGTACCGTTAATTTAGGTGGAAATAATGTATCCCGTCAATATTTTATGAATCCCTCAAGGGGACCTAAAACAAATAATAGTAATATTGGAGTAACCTATATTTTCACAAGGGAGGATAAGAACTACTCCGTACAAATCCATTATTTTACAAAACATGATTATAATAACTCCTCTTATAGAAAGGAATTAGATGATCGTATGGAGGATTTTATATCAAACATTCACAATAAACATTATGACGGTTTCTTCTCATGTTTAAATAAAATTATACATTTTATTGCAGGTAGATTAAACATTAAATTAAATTTTTAACCATCTATTTTTAAAAGCTATTCCTAAGGTTGGCATGTGTAATTCAATTAAAATAATTGGTTTTATACATAAATCTTCTAAATTTTCATTTCTATTTTTTTTTTAAAAAATTTTAATTTTTTTTAATTTTATTATTTTACGGTATATATTTTATTTATTTTCTTTTAAATTTTTAAAATCTATTTTTATGGTAGTTAAATTGTTTTTAGATATTTATCCTTATTTGTTTATTTTTAATATTTGTTAGAATCCATTAAATTTATGTTTAAGAAAATATAAATAAACAATAGTAAATATTATGACTTAAGATAGAATAATGACTTTAATTAAATATTTTTTTATTATTTCATCTAATTTTATACATTTTTATATAATTGTGTTATAATTTTAAATTTATTTAACTTTAGATTTAATCAATCAACTTATTAATTTAATATTTACTTAAATTATTTAGAATTTTAATTCTAATAATTTTAGATATTTTAAAGATGAGAACAAATTTTAAAAGCTTCATTTATCTTTAAAATAATTGTAAATTTATAAGGGCTGTAATTATTTTAAAAAATAAAACATTTACTTTATTGTTTTTATTTACTCTTCTTGTAATTTCTGTAGGGGCGGTTTCTGCTGCAGATAATAATACTAATTTAAATAATGTATCAGATTCACAATATACTACATCTACTGTTAGTAATAATACGAATTTTAATCTAGAAGATCCCCAAAATGATTAATCTAATGTTTATTATGTAGGGGGAAATACTACAACTGATGGTGATGGAAGTGTTAGTAATCCTTATAATAATTTAAAGCTAGCATTAGATTCTAGTAAAAATGGCGATACAATTATTATTGATGACGGGATTTTTTCTGGTGAAAATAATACAAATTTAAATATTAGTAAATCTTTAACTTTTAAGGCTGCTGAAGGTGCTACTCCCATATTTGATGGTCAATCTAAAAATGAGATATTTGTAATTGGATCACTAAATGTAACTTTAGACGGTTTAACCTTTATAAATGGAAATGTTCATGATAGTTTTGGTGGAGCATTATTGATTCAAAATAGTAATACGAATATTAGAAATTGTACTTTTAGAAATTGTTATGCTCTTGCTGGAGGTGCAGTATTCGTTTATCCAGGTGTAAGCAACACTGTCTTTAAAGACACTTACATTGAAAGGTGTCAGGCTACATATGGTGGTGGAGTATACTTATATTCTAGTTCAGTAAACAATACTGTCTTTGATGATACCACATTTAGAAATTGTTATGCTGGTTTAGCAGCTGCAATTTATAATGAAGGAAGTAATACTAAGATTATCAATTCTACATTTAATAAATCTAGAGCTACTGATGGTGGATCAATCTTTAATGATGCAAAATCATCAAATCTATTGATAAATGGTTCTAGTTTTAATAATAATGTAGCTGATGATCAAGGTGGTGCTATATATGGTGGTGGTAGTACCAGTCCTATAACCATTGTAAATTCCAATTTCACAAATAACGTTGCATATGACAATAGTGTTATGGGTGGTGGTGCATTATTATTAAATGGCATTGGAAACAAAATTATTAATTCTACTTTCTCAAATAATATGGCATATGGGAAAGGTGGTGCAATATTATTTACTAGATCTAATTAATTGTACATTTAATAATAACTCTGCTGTAAGAGGTGGAGCTATTACATACCGTGCATATGTTGATGAGGCTATAGAAAATAACACTATAATTGGTTCTGTTTTCACCAATAATGGAAAAGATGTAATTAATAATACCAACTCTTCATTTACTAAAGGTGGAGCTGTATATGCTTTTGCAAATAACACCCAAATCATAAATAGTAGTTTCGATAACAATTCTGCTATTATGGGTGGTGCAGTATTATTCAGTCCTAACAGTACCAATAACGATATTATGTCATCAAATTTCACTAATAACAGGGCTGTTTATTATAAAGGTGGTGCCGTTGTTAGTGGAGGTACAAATGACAGTATAAGCAATTCTAAATTTATAAACAATTCAGCTCAAAATTATGGTGGAGCAATAAGTATGAGTAATATAACTGTTGTTAATTCCACTTTTGAAAACAATAATGCTAAAATTGGTTCAACAATTTATTCAATCAACTCTACAATTGTTAACTCCAGTTTTAGTAATGATGATATTTCAGAAGATGATAAAGCAATTGTCGCTTTAAACAAGATTAGTATTACTAATTCTAATAGCTCTTCTTTAAAGATTTCGTCTTATGATAATGATAGAATTGTTAATGGTAATTATAGTGAAAATCAATCAACTTTTGATAACGGTTATCTTGGTTACTGTGCAGAACAATACTCTGATTCTCTTATAGGCGGTGTTGTTTTTGATAATTATACAATATTTAACAGATTAAATGGAGAAGATGTCTCAGATTTACTTAAAATATTAATTTATGAATATTACAATGGTACATCACTACAAAATGAGTTAAACATTTTAACTGATGGTGATTATTTAAACAGTAATGATACCATGATTCAGGATGTGGTTTCTAAATATAATGCAGGTTTAAGAATTAACAGTTCTAATAATGTTAAAGTTTTAAACAATGGAACATTTAGGATTTATGATTTTAAATTCCTTATAACACCTCAAGGAACTCAAAATTCATTTTTATTCCGTTTCTCTGAAGGTGCTAATGAAACAGTTGTCAAGAAAACACTTACGCCTGTTGTATTTAATGGAAATGATGCTAAATTTAATATCACTGTTATGAATAATGGAAATTATAATTTAACCGGAATCTTTGTTCGTGATGATGATTTCAGTAATGGTCTAATCTATAAATCATTTGAATCTGAATATAATTGGGCATATAATTCTGAAAATAATACCTGGATATTAAATGATAATCTTGAACCAAACCAAACTGCAGATTTAATCGTTATATTCACTACAAACCAATCAGGTGTATTAGTGAATAATGTTAGTTCTGGAGTTGGAAATTATGTTTTTAGTATTCTTCAAATAATACTACTGTTTATACTCCTAATATGACTGTTGTTAAGATTGCAAATGATCCTGTGATATTTGTGGGTAATTTAACTTCATTTACTATTGTTGTTACTAATACTGGTGATTGTAATTTAACCGGTGTTTATGTTGCAGAATCCAATTACATAGGTTTAAACTATGTAGGTTTCACTGGTGACAATTGGGTTAAAAATGATGATGTCTTTACTTATTTAAACACTTTAGGTATCGGCCAATCAGCTAACTTTACAGTTATATTTAAAGCAGTTAAACCTGGAAATTATACAAATATTGTTATTGCAGGTTCTAATGAAACTGTTAA
>JBJEIL010000160.1:0-4586 GCA_051876995.1 Methanobrevibacter sp.
AAAAGAATTGGAAGGAATAATATCTTTTACTTTTGTATATCCTACTTCATCACTACAAACAACCATTACCTTACCTTTTATTCTTTCATCCTTAACCATTTTTCTTATAATTTTAGCTAATGGATCATAACTAGTTTTTCTTATATCCATAACTTTTAATTTAGAAGGATCCATTTTATTTCCAGTACCCATACAAGAAATTAATTTAATATTTTTATGGTGAAAATGATGATGGGACCTTGGGTAGAAAAATATAGACCTCAGACTTTAGATGATGTTGTTGGTCAAGATCAGATAGTAAAACGTTTAAAAAAATATACAAGTGAAAAAAGTATGCCTAACTTAATGTTTTCAGGTCCTGCTGGTGTAGGTAAAACTACTACTGCACTTGCTTTAGCTAAAGCTGTTTTAGGAGAATATTGGAAACAAAACTTTTTAGAATTAAATGCTTCAGATGCAAGGGGTATTGATACAGTAAGGAATAATATTAAAAATTTCTGTAGACTTAAACCTGTAGGTGCTCCATTTAGGATAATTTTCCTTGATGAAGTGGATAATATGACTAAAGATGCACAGCATGCGTTAAGGCGTGAGATGGAAATGTATACTAAAACCGCTTCATTTATTTTATCATGTAATTATCCGTCAAGAATTATAGACCCTATTCAATCAAGATGTGCTATCTTTAGATTTGCACCTATTAAAGGAGAGGCTATTACCAAAAGATTAAAATATATCTGTGATGAGGAGGGTTTTAATTATACTGATAAAGGTATTGAAACAATTGTTTACTTTGCAGAAGGGGATATGCGTAAATCAGTTAATATATTACAATCCGCTGCTACTGAAGGTGAGGAAATTACTGAGGATTCTGTATATGATGTAATTTCTAAATCAAAACCTGAGGACATATCAAACATGATTACTGCTGCTTTAGCTGGAGACTTTATGAATGCTAGAGATATTTTAAGGGATTCTATGATTTTACATGGTACAAGTGGGGAAGATATGATTACTCAAATATATCAGGAGGTTACAAGAAGAGCAACCGAAGGTATCATGGACAGTGAAGTTTATATTGGGCTTGTGGAATACATAGCAGATACTGATTTTAGAATACGTGAAGGCGCTAATCCAAGAATTCAACTAGAATCATTACTTGCTAAATTTTTATAATATTTTTTATATAAAGGGAAAAATATGCAATGGACAGATAAATACAGACCTCAAACATTTAAAGAGATTATAGGTAACGGTAAACAAAAAAAGGAAATCCAAGAATGGGTTGAGGCATGGAAAGAAGGAAATCCACAACCAAGCTTACTTCTTGTAGGTCCTCCGGGGGTTGGAAAAACAACATTTGCACAGGTTATTGCTCGTGAATTCGGTGAATATATCGAATTAAATGCAAGTGATAAACGTTCATATGATATTTTAATGAATACCATTGGAGAATCTACCACTACAAAATCATTATTTTCCAATAATCCTAAGTTAATTATTCTTGATGAAGTAGATGGTATTACAGGTAATCAGGACCGTGGTGGTTCAAGGGCTATTAATAAAATCATTGAAAATACCAGACATCCAATGATTATGATGGCTAACGATTTCTACTCCAAAAGACTTACAACAATCAAAAAGAAAACCCATGTTATAAAAATGGGTAAAGTAAGAAGCACATCTATAAACGTAGGTCTTAGAAAGATCTGTAAAAATGAGGGAATTGATGCAGATCCTAATGCTTTAAAAGAATTGTCTAAAAGGGCAAATGGAGATATGCGTTCAGCAATAAACACATTACAGGCATTATGTGAGGAAAGTAAATCCTTAACAATGGATGATTTAAATAATGTTTCACAGAAAAATGATAAGTCCAATTTAATTAATGCAGTAACTAGAGTTCTTAAAAGTAAAAACATTAATCATATCCAACAGGATATGTATGTGGATGAGGATCCAACATTGGTAATGGAGTTTATAGCTGAAAATATTCCAAGGGAATATAAAAAACCTGAGGAAATTAAAAAGGCTTATGACTTTATTTCCGAGGCCGACTTATACTTTGGACGTGCAAGGCAATCCAGAAATTATGGCTACTGGAGATATGCCACTCAATTTATGGGCCTTGGAGTAGCATTATCTAAAGATGAAAGATATAAGAAATTTACAAAGATTCAAAGTCCCCAATCCTTTGCAAAAATGGGTAGATATAGGGGAAAAAGAAACCTAAGAGATAATATTGCCCTTAAGATGTCTGAAAAAATGCATGTTTCCATGGAAGTGGCATATTCTATGTTTCCATATTTTGAAATCATGTTTCAGGATGATAGAACTGCATATGAAATATCTTCCTATTTAGAACTTGAGGATAATGAGATTAAAAGATTTAGAAAGAAAAAAATTCCTAAAAAATTCATTAAACAAATGGAAAAGGAAAGGGCCGAAAGACGTAAAAAAGAAAGAGAAGAATTTGCTTTAAATTATCAAAATCCACAACTTTCTAATCAGGATAAAAAAACGGAAGATATTGAAGATAAGGAATCTGAATCATTAAAGACCAGTAAAAAATCAGGTAATGATAATAAGTCTAAAACAATAGAATCTAATAAAAACAGCAACTCAAGTAAGAACAATGATTTAAAAGAGGATAATAAAAAGCCTAAAAAAGAGGATAAAGAAGAATCATTGGAAGCTGGTAAAAAATCAAATGAAGAAGTTAATTCTAAAGCAATTGATTCAAGTAAAAATAGTGATTCAGATAAGAACAATGATTTAAAAGAGGATAATAAAAAGCCTAAAAAAGAGGATAAAGAATCTGAAACTAAGAAGAAAAAGGATAACACTGTTCAAACTTCTTTATTTAATTTTTAAATTTTGTTTAAAAATTTAAATCTTTTAAATGACATTTTCATCTTTTAATTTGTTTTTTTTTTTTGATTATTTTTTAATTTTAAATGCATTAATTTAACTATTTTTTTCTATTTTTTTTTAAGTTGTGTTAATTGGATCTAAGGTTTAGTTTATTTAAGTTGTGCTGATTGTCAGATTTATGGTTTAACTTATTGTCTCTATACATCATATATAATCAAATCAATGATTTAATCTGCATTTTTCTTTTTTTCTAAATATTCAACAGACTTAAGTATATTAAATTTATATTGTATAACAGTCTCGTCTAAGAAATCTAAAAACTCCCAGGATACATCATCAAAAGTATCCTCAACTATCTTATCCTTAAAGAAATCATTTATTTGTTTATTTGATATTTTAATTAATGGATAAATATAGTCGTCTTCTTTTCTAGGAAATTGAATACCCTCTCCACTAAATATTTCAGATATGATTGATTGAACTTCCATATCCAAAGTCTTGTTGGATGTTTTAACATCATAATTGCTGTTTTTGTCGTTAATTAATGTTAATCCGTATTTTCTTGTATATGGTTCAAGTATTATTTCAATTAATGGATTTGCATTCGGTGGTATATAGACTTTCATTTGGGGTTTAAGTGTGTCTGATAATTCTCTAGATGCATTGGTGGCCATTTCTTGAAAAAGAGATGATCTAATAACCTCTATATCAGGATATTTTTCCTCAAAGGTATTTTGTCTTCTTCTTGAGAACTTTGAAAAACGCAGATTATTGATATAGATTTTACTTGGAGTATATGATATAAATCTGGTGTCTACTCCAATATCAGATAAAAATCTTAAAACGTCTTTTTTTGAATTAGTAAAGGTTTCTTCCTCTTCGGGTATATGAAAATCAAATAAAAAATTATCTTCCATTTAATCACAACTTAAAAATCTTTTAGACTATGAATTCCTGATTCTTTCATTACAGATTTTTCCATAGCTTTAATATCAGCATCCTTGCCTGTCCATATTTTAAAGCTTTCCGCACCTTGATATACAAACATTTTAAGACCAGAGACCCTTGTTGCCCCTATCTTTTTAGCTTCCTTAAGTAGTCCTGTTTCAAGTGGGGTGTAAACTATGTCAAAAACAACCATATTCGGATTCATTTGTTGGGCATAGATTAGAGGTTTGTCATAAATATTGGGATACATTCCAACTGGAGTGGTATTTATAATAATATCAATATCCCTTAAATGTGTATCAATATTTTCAAAGTCATCAAAATTAACAGTATATTCAGTGCTACTTGTAATATCTCCAGCCAAATCTAAGGCCCTTTCAAGATTCCTATTCAATATTGTTATTGAATTGACATTCTCCTCAGTAAGTCCATAACAAATTGCTCTTGATGCTCCACCTGCACCTAAAACCAGAACATCTTTATCTTTTATGTCTGTTTTTTCCTTAAGGGCTCTCATAGCACCTAAAACATCTGTATTATAACCTTTAGCTATTGTTTTATCGGATTTGTATTCAAAATTAATTGTATTTACAGCACCTATCTTCCCTGCAAGAGGGTCTATCTCATCTAAATATTTTATAACATTGATTTTATGGGGGATAGTAACATTTAATCCCTGAATATTTAAAGCTTTAGCACCATCAATAAGATATTTTATATTATCTTCATAATTTAATAAGATTTCGAGAAGAATATCTAAGACG
>JBJEIL010000161.1:0-4538 GCA_051876995.1 Methanobrevibacter sp.
TAGCTAATAAAAATGAAATAAATAGGATAAATAATCCTATTTAGTGTAATGTAATGATTTTAACATCTCTTGGTTTTTTAACAATGTTGCTAGCCTTAAAAGCTACAAGGTTTTTAATACCTTTTTTATATGAAGCATCTACCAATCTCTGAGATACAATTCCATCAAAGACAATAGTCTCTGCATTGTCCTCAACATTTTGTACTTCCTTATATAAATCCTCAACATTAACCTCTTTCATAAGGTTTAATGCACCATCCAAGATTTCACCAGTTCCACTGCCTTCAATTTCTCTAAGCATATCCTTCATCAAACTGATTTCATCATCTTCAAGTTCATCGTCTAAATCCGGTTCCTCAACAATATCTGAATATCCATAATCATCATCCCGATGACGATTATTGTGTTTGTTATACTTTTTATTATTATGATTATTACGGGATTTGGATTTTTTGGATTTATTTCTTGGAGAATCCTGAACAGATAAAAGATTAGTTGAAGCTAAGAATTGCTCTATAGGAGTCTTATCCCTTAAAGCAGTGATTACTTCATCTTTTTCAAGATCTTCTACTTCCTTACCAACAGGTGCACGTGTTACAAAATCAACATCTCCAACCTGAATAAGTTCTTTTAATATTAATTCTCCACCACGATCACCATCAACAAATGCAGTAACTGTTCGTTTTTTAGTTAAATCTGCAATTACTGGAGGGACATTAACTCCTTCAACTGCTACAGTATTTTTAATACCATATTTCAAGAGATTTAACACGTCATTCCTACCTTCCACAACAATAATTGCGTCAGAAGTATGAACACTAGGTCCTGCAGGAAGTCTTTCTTCACCAAATTCAGAAATCTCATGAACACGCATAGCTTCCCTAACTTCTTCAATCATTTGCATACTAGCAGGAGTAACAGTATCCATCATCCCTTGATAAATTTCTTTAGCACGTTCAACAACTTGTTGACGTTTTACAGCACGAACATCCTCTACTTTTTTAACTTTGATGTTTGCTTCACAAGGACCTACCCTGTTAATTGTTTCAAGTGATGCTGCCAAAATAGCTGTTTCAATCCTATCTAAACTAGAAGGAATAACAATCTCACCTTTAGCACGACCACTATTAGAATGAATAATAACCTGAATTCTACCAATTCTTCCAGTTCTTTGAAGCTCTCTCAAATCTAAATCATTGCTTAAAAGACCTTCTGTCTGACCGAATATAGCACCTACAACATCAGGTTTTTCTACAATCCCATTTGCATTAATCTCAGCATAAATGAGATATTTAGTTGTTGTTAACTCTTCACCTTTTGACATAGTAAGCCTCCTTTACGGCTTAATTTATAAGAATATAAGTTTAATTTATAATTTGCTAAAAATTAAACTAAATAATTGTTTAAACATATTTACTTAAAAGTAAATAATTCGATTAGTTAATAAAGTTTATTAAAAATAACATGAATGTTATTAATGAATAAATGATTAAAATAGGCAAAAAAACAAAAAAGAGTCCCTTTAAATAACAAATACACCTAATTAAAAATCATAAAGTTCCGCCTATAATAGAACCTAAATAAAATCTATAAGTTTATGACTACTTAACTAAACCCCAAATCTTGAATGAATGATTTAATTAAATATTAATAAAATATGAAAAACATTTCCAAAAAAATCTTAACACATCATAAACTACACCTTATTTTACTTAATATTAGCCAATATTAATTCTTAAATTTTAATAATCTTCAAGTGTTTATTAATAATTCCCTATTTAAAATATATCCAAAACATCAAAAAACTCATTTATAAATAATAATATTTTAAATCGGAATAATATTTCTCTATTAAAATCAATTTTCTTAAATAATAGCTATCTATTATATGTTTCTCCTTTATTTTGTTAATTAGTGAATAATAATATTAATAATGAAAAAACTCTTTCGAGCATAATAATTGTTAAATTTTACCTACTATAATTTTTGCAAATACTCATATATAAAATTGTATATTTAAATTTTAATTCGGATTTTTAATTAATATTAAATCTTATAAAAACAAACTATTATATAATATGTAATTGATTTATTCAATTATTCATAATTAAATAATCAAAAATAACTAACAATCAGGTGTTATAATGGCAAAAGGAATTAATGCTAATACAGTTTTAAAAATGGCTTCAAGGAGTAATAAAGATTTAAGTTTAGATGACATAAACTTGAATATTGATGATTTTTCCATAGATGATTTAATTAAAAAGGAAGATGAGTCAAATATTGAGAATTACAGAAAACTCAATAAGATTTTAGAGGACGCATCTACCTGCCAAGTTTCTGACGCATATAATAATCTTTATAGAAAAACTGGAGTTATTAAAGGTTTAAAATCACTGAATAATCATAGAACATATGGTAAAATCATTACTGCCCATACACCTGTAGAAGATTGGGGAACAGCTGTAGCTGGAATTGATATTGGTAGGAAAGGAGAGGTATTATTTGTACAATCTACAGAAGGTCCACTAGCAGTATGGGGAGAATTAGCATCAACCTGTGCAAAAGAACAAGGACTTGCAGGTGTTGCAGTTTATGGAAAAATGAGGGACATTGATATATTAAAATATATGGACTATCCATTATTCTGTGTTGATACCTGCCCAAATGCTGGAACTGCCTTAGGTTATGGAAAACTTAATGTTGAACTTAATATTGATGGAGATTCAATCAAACCTGGAGATTTCTTCTTTGGAGATGAAAATGGAGTAGTTGTTATTCCCCAGGAAAAGTTCAACGAGGTTATACTAGAAACACTTACAATCAAACGTAAAGAAAAAGGTATTCTAAAACAATTAAGTGAAGGTAAAACACTTGCAGAGATTGCAGGTGTAAAAGATCAACTAATAGATTAAGTGGCTTTAATAGAATCTGACTAATTAAAATAAAACACGTGAAGAAAGTGATGTTTAAAGATTGAGTTTTTAGACAAAATCAGTCAAATCCCCATATATCTATTAAAGAACTACATTAAATCTATTTCAATTAATTTTAATAAAAAAATATATAAATTATTTAAAACAATATATAATAGGTATAATATTTAAGATAAATTATATTAAAACTTATTATTGGATATTTTACTATTAGTCGACTTTAACTAATTTATAAAAGGAGGTAAAATATGGCAAACAACACTATAGAATCTTATTATACAATAAGGAGCCAAGTATATAATCATGTTAAAAATGCTGGAACTTATGAAAAGGTGGGACTTGCATTTTTAATGGCTTGTTTTACTGGAATTGCAGCACAGATTGCAATACCTTTAAGTTGGACTCCAGTTCCGATCACATTACAAACCTTTGCAGTTTTAATATCAGGTATGTTACTTGGAAGAAAGTATGGTACTTTATCACAGGTATTGTACTTAGCATTGGGTCTTGTAATTCCATGGTATAGTGGTATGACCGGAGGAATTGCTACATTACTTGGAACCAATTGCGGATACTTTATTGGATTCTTAGTTTGTGCTTACTTTGTAGGTTCAATCTCTGAAAGATACCCTCAATCCAGAAAATTTGTAGGTATGACTGGAACATTACTTGTAGCTAACTTCTTAACAATATATATTCCAGGTTTAATAGGATTATATTTATACTTCTACTTAGCTCAAGGAACAGCATTAACCTTAACCCAAGTACTTGTAATGGGACTTGTACCATTTATTGTTGGAGATATACTTAAAGTATTATCAGGTTCTGCTATATCACAGGTATTCTTACCAAAAGACGAATAAGAGTATGAAAAATACTCTTAACTTTTTTTTATTTTTAACTATTTTTAAAAGAAGATGATTTTAATGATTGATTTACGTGGACATCACCTTCTATGTCTTCAAGGCTTTCAAGGTTATGGATACAATGAAGAATTTGCAAGGAACATGACCATAATCCATGGGAAACTAATGAATGATGAAGAATCCATACACCTGGTTAACGGATCAGATGATATCTGTAAATATTGCCCGAATCTTAACAAGGACATGTGTATCAATGATAGGGAAAACGAGAAAATTTTAAAAATGGACAAGATTGTAATGGACAAAGTTCTAAAAGAGTCAAACCAGAAAGAGTACAAAGCCAGTGAACTATTTAACCTGATTAATAGAATTTTTAAAAGTTACTCAGACATTAAAGATACCTGTTATAGATGTAAATGGTATGATGTCTGCACATGGGCAAAATCTAAAAAATAATGATTAACTAGAAACTCAAATATTTATTACTCCACATACTATTTTTTAATAAATTAGAAAAATGAAAAATTGATTAAAAATCTTGAAAAAAAAGGAAAGATTTATATATTATTATAACAAAAATTATAATGTTCATAACAGAACATTACTAGTAATAGTAATATTAGTTCCGTAGGGTAGTGGTAATCCTTCTAGGCTTTGGACCCGGAGACGGCGGTTCGACTCCGCTCGGAACTATTTTAACTTTTTGTTCTATTCCCTTTTTCTTATATAATAACAT
>JBJEIL010000162.1:0-21129 GCA_051876995.1 Methanobrevibacter sp.
CTTTTGACATTATCCTTATAGTAACATTTCTCAGAAACTCTGAATTGATTATCGCTAGATACCATAATATGGGGTATCTCTTCTAAAAGATGATTATGGGCTTTATCAACTTCAGTTTTATCTCCAAGAACAAGAATTTCATTATTGTTTTCTCCTTCCTTAAAGATTCCACCTCCATTTTCAAAAACTATCCCTGCGCTTGAGCCTATAAAAACCTCCGCGGCATATGCAAAGTTTGCAACATTTCCAGTAACTATTGCAGTAGGTATGCCACAATCCTCAGCTTCCCTTATTGCTTTCATAGCAGAAATACAAAGTCTTCTGTGGCCGTCTGTAATTGTCCCGTCGATATCCACTGCAATTGCTTCAATATTAACCATCCTTATCAACTTTTTAATCTAGTCAGTACTATAACGGTATGCAATATTACAGGTTCCTTCTTTAGAAACCATACATGCACCAATTGGGTGAAGTGGATTACATTCCTTTCTAAATAATTTACAGTCGGTAGGTTTTTTAATACCCCTTAAAATTGGTCCACAGATACAGCCTTTAGGTGCTTCATTTACATCTTTAACTTCAATATCATATTTTTCACGTGCATTATACTGTGAAAATTCGTCCTTAATTTCAAGAACTGAATTCGGTATCTTTGGAAAACCTCTCCACTCCCTACTTTCTACTTGGTATACCTCTTTCATAGCTTCTTGGGCAACAGTATTTCCTTCATAACGTACAGCACGTTTATACTCATTTTCTATTTTAGGTTCTCCCCTATCAACTTGACGTAAAATCATATATACTGCCATAAGTATGTCTAATGGATTAAAACCTGCTGTTGCCTGTGGTATGCCATAGTCTGTTGAGAAATGTTCGAAAGGTTTGTTTCCAATGATGGTACAAACATGTCCCGGTTCAATAAGGGCATCAAGATTTGTTTGTCCAGAATTAATTAACCAATCAATTGCAGGTGGTATCATTCTATTACAGGACAATACTGAGAAATTTTCAGGTGGTTCATTTAATATTTCTGATGCTGTTGTAGGTGCTGTTGTTTCAAATCCTGCAGCAATAAATACAACATCATTATCGGTTTTTTCAGCTATTTCAATTGCACGGTTAATTCCATACACTACACGTACATCTCCGCCTTCAGCTTTTTTCTCTGCAAGGGAACTTTCTGAACCTGGAACTCTTAACATATCTCCAAAGGTTGTAACAGTAACTCCTTTGTCTACAAGTTGAATACTCTCATCAATTTCTCTTGATGGTACAACACATACTGGACAGCCTGGTCCTGCAATAATCTCTACCTCTGGGGGAAGTAAACTTCTAATTCCATTTTCCATAATTGTATGTTCATGTGAACCACAAACATGCATAATTTTTATAGGAACTGCTAAATCATTGATACGTCTTATAAGTTCCTTTGATAAACTTTTCATGTCTGTCATATTTTAACACCTAAAAAATAATAAAATAATGAATCCGGATTTAAAATAATTTTTAAACCCTTATTTAAAATCCTAAAATTTTATATAAAAATAATATATCTATTTAATTAATTTATATTATTTAATATTTGATTTTTATATATTATATATTTAATAATTTGAATATGTTGATATAATCTTTCACATATTTAAAAAATAATAAAATTTACATTGTTAATTAATTTCCACTTATTTTAAAGATAAAGTTTTTCAATTTTTTGATTTGCTTTTTCAATATTGTCAAACCAGTATTCTCTTAAAAGAGGAGCTATTTCATATTTAATAATGGAATTATAACTATCTTTATTAAGTGTAATTTCATCATCTAAGAAATAACTATGTCCAATTTTAAACCCATTGCCTAAATCAGAGTCATTAGCTATTTCATCATTTAACTGATTTATTTTATAGATAATCTCATTTGCAAGTTCACTATCTGTACCCTCATCAATTAATTTCTCTATTAAAATTTCTTTATATTCATCATCAAATAATGGTTTAATATCAATAAATACGAATCTTCTTCTAAGTGCATAATCAATGATTGCAAGACTTTTATCTGCAGTATTCATCATTCCGATGATGTATAGGTTTTTAGGAACATAAAATTTATGAGTTCTATCATATGTTAAATAAATTCCATTTTTAGGCCCTCTTTTATCCTTTTCAATAAGCATTAAAATTTCACCAAAGATTTTACTAATATTTCCACGGTTAATTTCATCAATTATAAAGAAATAATCATTGTCAGGATTATTTGCTGCTTTATTGCAGAATTCGTAAAATACTCCGTTTTCAAGACTAAAATGTTCTTCATTTGGTTTATAACCTTGAATAAAATCTTCATAGGAATAGTTTTGGTGGAATTGTATAAATTCTATTTTATCATCATCTTTACAGTTTATCATTGCATATGCAAGTCTTTTTGAAATATATGTTTTTCCAACACCTGGGGGACCTTGTAGAATGATATTTTTCTTTCTTTTAAGTAGACTTATAAGTTCTTCATAATCTTCTTTTTTAAATAATGTTTCATTTAAGAAGTCTTTTTCACTATACTCTTGAATTTCAATTGGGAATTTGTTTGTTTTATATGGTATTTTATAGTTGATTGGGTTATATCCCATTTTTCTAAATATTTCTATACATAACTCTTTATATGGGGTAATAGAAGTTAATGTTTTAGTTGAAAATGTAGAAATTTTAGATGGTACTTCGGCTTTCTTATTGATTAAATAATTTACTTTTCTATAATGGCAGTAATCTTCACCTATATTTAAATTTTCATCAAAAAAGTAATTTGAAGTAATTATTCCTAAGCCTAATAATTCTCTTTTGCCTTTTTTTATTATTACTATGTCTCCAATATTCATTTTTTTAGAAAAATCTATTAATGCTCTTTTATTATTAGGTTGTTTTTTTCCGGTTGGATAATATTTATTTAATCTTTCTTCAATCTCATTTTCATCTAAATCATTTAAATCTCCTAAATCTCCCCATCCTATAGATATTATTTCATCTTCATAGAATTTATTCCAATATTTACCATCCTCTCCAGCACTTATTGTCCATATCTCTTTGTTTTCTGGGTTATAAAGTGTATGGCAGAGTTCTACATAATAATTCCATATTAAGTAATGGTTAATATTTGCTCCTTTTGTAATTAACTTAATTTGCCCATCTTGGGCAAAAGTATTTTCTTCAGGTGTGATTTTAAATGCTTTTAAAACATCTATTCTGGTGCTTCTTGAGTGTAGTACTGATACTTTATCTGGAACTATCATTGAAAAGTATTTATGTACAAAGACAAAATCTGGTTTTAGTAGTATGTCCTTGAATATTTCATTTAATTTATTATCTAATTTAGTATAATCTCCAATAGTTTCAAGTTTAGTTTCCTTAATATATTTTGCTCCATTAACTAATGCATCTCTTATTTTCTCAGCTTCAGTTATTGCTTCGTCTTCAGAGATAAATTTAAAATTTTTAGGGCTAGCACCGTATTTCCATTCATTGTTTTCTTTATTTTTAAATAATGTGAATTTATACGAAGACCCTCCTTTAATGGATCCAAATATTTTATGTTCAAATTCTAAATCATGACATAAGTTATGTGTATTCTCATCATTATAAAACATTTTATATAAGAGATTTTTTCCTTTTAATTGTTTTAAAACTTCTGGAGAATATTTAGATTGAAAATCTGCAAGTTCTTTTTTAAATTGACTATTGTCAAGTTCTCCATTTTTTTCAATATAATCTATAATTTTATTAGATGCTTCAGTATATTCATCAGTCATTTTAACCATTTAATCCTCTTTATTAAATAAATATTTATTTGCTATTTCTCTTAAGTCTCTATCAATATATTTCCAATCTTGATTTAAGTTTAAAGTTTTTATACATATTCTTTTACCATCTTGAAGTTTAAATTCCGATTCTATATCCTCATCTAAGGAAGCATAAAGTAAAACTCCATTAATTTCACCATTAAAATCGCTGTTTTGAATATATGTAAAAATTTGATAAAGATTATTAGAATGATATATTTTACTATTATGATATGAGGAAAATATATTTTTATAAAATTTGGTATCGATAATCAACTGTTTATCTTCATATTCAAGCGTAATATCTGTATTCATTCCTGGAAGGTGTTTTGTATCATTATTAAAACTTTCATCTAATTTCCAATTTATTTTAGTGGCATGTGCTTTAAATCCTTTTTTATCAATCTCTTTCTTGTAGAAATTAAGAACAAATTTCTCATATAACTTAGCATATTCATTTTGTTTATCTTGCCTAAAACTTTTAAATCTAATTTTTCCTTTTTTATTATCTTCTGGAAGTTTATTTTCATATATTAATTGACAAATATGGATTGGCAATCTATAGAATTTATTGTTTTTATTCCATTTTAATGAGCGAAATGTTTCTTTTGTAAGTTTTATTAAGGAGATATCCTGAAAATAAGGTCTAAATTTTTTTAAATCTCCGATTAATTTTTTATCTAAATTTGGTAGTCCTATTAAATATTGGATTGTACTTTTAATAATCTGATTAAATCTTACATTTTTATCAAATTTGTCATAACTACAATTTAATCTTTTATTTACTAATGTCTGTCTTTTTATAGATTCTGAAATATTTATTTTACCTCTAATAATGGAAGTGTCGTCGTTTTGAACAATGTAATTTCTATAAAATCCACTTTTAATTAGGGAACTTAAGGAGTTTATTAAAATCCTTGCGAACAAATCTTCTGCATGTCTAAAGTCTTCAGATTCTTTAAGAACATCTTCATCTATTTTAAGATAAGTATATGCATAACTTAATAAATAATAAATATTCTTAATTGGAATTTTGTTTATTATTTTATTTTCATTTTCAGACATTTTAATCGTTATTTATTTTTTTAAGAAAATTAGTGGGTTGACTTAATATTTTTTTAAATTAATAATTATAAGTTAATTAATTTATAATTTTATAGGATTTTAATAAGTTTTAATTAACATTATCTTTTTATAATTAAAATAATTTATTTAATTCCAAATTATTTATTTAACAACAAGTTTTTTTTAATTAAATATTTAGAATATTTTAATTAAAGTTTTTAGTTTAATATATTCCATATATCAAAATAGGTTTTAAAAATCTTAGACATTAATACTTTGGATTAAATTAGTAAGATTTAATATTATATATAGATATAAAATATACTATTATTATTTATTATTTTAAGGTTATTTTTATGATTGAAAATAAACAGGTATTAGTAGTTATTCCGGCAAGAGGCGGATCTAAAAGTATTCCTGGTAAAAACATTAGGTTTTTAGCGGATAAGCCTTTAGTTGCTCACGTAATAAGTACTGTTAAACAATCTAAATATGTCGATAAAGTTGTGGTATCAACAGACGATACTAAAATACAATTTATTGCAAGTAAATACGGTGCTTCCACATTATTTCGAAGTTCAGAACTAGCACGTGATGATGTTCCACTTGATCCTGTAATCTATGATGCGGTGGTTCGTGAAGAGAAAATGTTAATGGATACATTTGATTTAGTTTTTACTATTCAGCCAACTTCCCCTCTTCTCAAATTATCCACTTTGAATCATGCTATAGAACAATTGGCAACAAATGACTTTGATACAATTATCAGTGTTGTGGATGATAGGGCATTAACTTGGGGATATGATGAGTCTAAAGACTCTTTCTATCCATTGTATGATGAAAGATTAAACAGACAATATTTGCCTAAAACATATAAGGAAACAGGAGCTATTTTGGGTACTAAACGAAATTATGTAACTGAAAACTCCCGTATTGGTGAAAACATTGGTCTGATTGAGGTATCCAAAGATGAAAGTGTGGATATAGATAATTATGAAGATTGGTGGGTTGCAGAAAAGATTCTAAATAGGAAACGCATTATCCTAAAAACAGATGCAACCAACATTATTGGAACAGGTCATGTCTATAGATGTTTGTCTTTAGCATCTAAACTTACAAATCATGAGGTCATGTTCTTGCTAGATGAGAATAAACCCCTTGGAATTGAGATTGTAAGTGCCCATAATTATAAATATATTACTCATAATGGTAATGATGATTTAATTGAAAAAATCATTAGTTATAATCCGGATATTGTAATTAACGATATTCTTGATACTGACGAGAATTATATGTTACAACTTAAGGATTTGGATTATTTCTTAATCAATTTTGAAGACTTAGGTCCCGGAACAAAATATGCCGATGTTGTATTTGATGCATTATATGAACATAACGATAATATTCCAAACCTCTATGCAGGTCCTGACTATTATATGTTAAGGGGAGAGTTCTACTATCAATCATTTAAATTTATTCAGGAAGAGGTTGGTGAGGTTCTTTTAACATTTGGTGGTACTGATCCCAATAATCTTACAGAAAAAACCTTAAAAGCTATTTTAGACTCAGGATATAATAAGAGTATTACAGTTATTTTAGGTTTAGGCTATTCTGATAAGGAGGGAATTAAAAGTAAATATGATGGAAATATTAATGTCAGGATCCTTGAGAATGTTAAAAATATGAGTGAGTATATGGCTAAGGCAGATATTATATTCACCTCTGCAGGAAGAACAATGTATGAGGTCGCATCACTTGCTGTACCTTGTATATGTTTATGTCAAAATGAAAGGGAATTAACCCATAAGTTTGGCTCAAGGGAAAATGGTTTCATAAACCTTGGTTTAGGTAGTAATGTTAGTGAAGATGAGATTATTGATACATTTCTAGAACTTCTAAATAACTTCGAGCTAAGGGAGGAACTAGCGGAATCTATGAGGAAGATTGATTTAAAACATGGTTATGAGAATATCATGAATATTTTAAGAATCAAGTATAGACAGAACATGAGGAAGAAGGAATTAAAAACAGGTCAACTAGATTTTAGTGAATTATGATTTTAAAACTAAGATCATTGTTTTTAATTTATTGATTATCTATTCTATTTTCAATAATTAAATATGTATGTTGGTGAATTAAATGAGCATTTTTAAGAATAAACCATTTTTAATAGCGGAAATCGGTGTAAACTATTATGATATTGCAAAAAAGGAAAATATCTCTAACATGGAAGCTGCAAAATTAATGGTTAAAGAGGCGAAAGAATCTGGTTGTGACGGGGTAAAGTTTCAAACGTATAAGGCAGAAACAATTGCTAGTAAAAATTCACCAGCATATTGGGATTTAAACGAGGAACCTACAACTAGCCAATTTGAGCTATTTAAGAAGTTTGACTCCTTTGGAAAAGACCAATATAAGGAACTTGCAGATTACTGTAGTGAGATTGGAATAATGTTTTTATCCACACCATTTGATTTTGAATCTGCTGACTATCTTGATGAGCTTATGGATGTTTATAAAATATCCTCCTCTGATTTAAACAATATTCCTTTTATAAAAAAGATAGCACTTAAGGGAAAACCTATAATATTATCAACCGGTGCATCTACAATGGAAGAGGTAAAAAATTCAATAAAGGTTATTGAGGATACAAATCCTGATATTGAAATTGGAATATTGCACTGTGTTCTATCTTATCCGACAGATTTTGAGGATGCAAATCTTTTAATGATTAAAAATCTTAAAGATACTTTTCCAGATTATGATATCGGTTATTCGGATCATACTAAACCTGATGATAAGATGTTAACTTTAACAACTGCCTATCTTTATGGTGCAGACATCATTGAGAAACATTTCACATTAGATAAAACTTTAAAAGGTAATGATCATTATCATGCAATGGATCCTGATGATGTGAGGGTATTTAAGGATAATATTAGATTTATAAATACCATTAATGGTCAATATGAAAAGGTTCCACTTCCATGTGAAACTGAATCCCGTCTTCAGGCAAGACGTTCAATTGTCGCTGCATCTGATATTCAGAAAGGTCAAACAATTACAGAGAAGATGTTAACATTTAAACGTCCAGGCTCAGGTATTTCTCCAGATAAAATTGATAGTGTCATTGGAAAGACAGCAAAATCTAACATAGGCTCTGATGATATTTTAGATTATGACATGTTTGAATAATCATGATTGGATGATGTATTGTAGGTGTAGAATGTCTAGTTATAAGGTAATCGATGATTATTTAAATCTTCTTAAAAGCAAAAGGGATTTGTCTAGCAGTAAATCTGAGAATAGACTAGAATTAAATCAGTTGAATGAAAGTATTTTAAAATCTCAGTCTGATTTGATTTTAACTATCGAATCAATTCTTACAGATATGGGTTTATCTAAAAGAAGATTTCTATCTGACTTTAAAGTCTATATGATTAGTGATGCAGGTTTAATGGTGGAGTTTAGAACTGTGCCCTCAATAGAATTTATCAGTGAATTTGAAAAAAGAATTGGGAATATAGTGTCTGCTAATTATTGTGGAGACCCTAAAAAATCATTTTTCATGTTTAAATATTAATTCTTTCTAAATTCTTTAAAGAAAAACTATTTATTTAACAAAGTTATACTATCTTTATAGTATAATAATTTTTTAATTAAGGTTATCTGAAATGTGGTCGGTTAAAAAAATTGCAAATACTTTTTTTGATATTGAAAGTAAATTTAATTTAAACCATGAGAAGATTCATGGTGTCTATTTTTGGCAATTAGTTAGGATGTATTTATATTATGATGTTGCAAGGAAGTTAAACACTTTCGGTTCTGCTCAACAACAATCATTAACTGTAATTGATAAAATTAACTCTTTTTTACCATTCATTAAAAATAGTATAAAGTCCAATCCTTTCAGTGGAAAGGATAAAGTTGATGTATTAATATTTGATCATCCCCGTAAGGTAATGTATCAGGACCAGTATAGGGATATCTACACCTATTTTTTAACAAGATATTTGGATGAGTATAGTAAATCTTATGAGATTATCGAGTCTCCCTACCTTAATAAACATTATACTAATAAATCTAAAAATGTCCGATATAACGATAGAATACTTTTAGGTTCATATATTCATAAGAAAACAAACAGTATTCATTTTAATGATGAGGAGAAAGAATTGATTCAGGACATCTACAATGAATTCTTAATCCAATTCAATATCCATATGGATAATCTGGAAGATATAATTAAGGATCATATTCTTAACTTTGAGTACGAATATGGGAAATATAAAAAATTAATTCTTAAAAAGTCCCCTAAACAAGTTTATGTGGTGGTTGCTTATGAAAACAAGGCTTTGGTTGCTGCATGTCAGGATTTGGGTATTGAAGTTTTAGAACTTCAACATGGTACAATAAGTAATTATCATCTGGGATATAGTTATCCAAATGAACATATTGTTAATGTAAATAAAAACAATACATTAAGCACTATCGAATATTTTCCAGATAAACTGTTGAGTTTTGGAGATTACTGGGCTGATGCATGTACTTATCCAATTAAAAAAACTAATATTATACCTCTAGGCTATCCCTATTTTGAGGAATGTTCCAAGGATTTTGTAAATATTAAAAAGAATAAAAATCAAATACTATTTATTTCACAGGGAGTAATCGGTAAATATTTATCTAAATTTGCTTATGAGCTTTTAGTTAAACTAAACAATAGAAATGTAAAGTTTAAAATAGTCTATAAATTACATCCTGGGGAATATGAAAATTGGAAAGTAAACTATCCGGAGCTTTTAGAGGCATCCGAATCTAGTAATTTTGAGGTTATTGATGATAGTAAAATCCCCTTATATAAACTGTTTGCAGAAAGCCACTATCAGGTAGGGGCATTCTCTACAGCTATTTATGAGGGTCTTCAGTTTGATTGTAAAACATTCATCGTAAATCTTCCAGGTGTTGAATATGTTGAGAATCTAATTGAAGAGAACATAGTTAAATTAGTCTCCTCTGTAAATGACCTAATAAATAACCTGGACTTCACTCCTAAAACATATGATAAAGATTATATCTTCAAATCTTTTGATGAGGATTTATTTAGAAGGATAATTTATTAGCCTTTGTTAATTTAACTGTGATATGTAAATAAATTCATTTTCTTATCGGTTTTTTTTATCTACAGTTTTTAATTACTTTTTTTAATCTTCCAACCTAATCTTAAAAATTCTCTTTTCCGATTTTTTAACTGTTTATTTTTTTTTAAATTTATCATATTTTTATAAATGAATTTCATAGTAAATCGAATATTTGTTCGTTATTATATCTTTTTTTACTTTAAATTTTATAATTATTAAAATATTCGTTTTTTATTTCTTTTTACTTTAATCTTTTAAAATAAAATTGATTATTGATTTAAAAAAGGATAGATACCTTATTTCGATATGAAAAATTTTATATATCATTATTATTAAATAAAGATACAACCAACATATTCAACTTTTAATTTAGAAAAATATGAAATATAAATGAAAAACATTATAAAATTGAACAAAATAATATGTTGTATAGTTAATTTTATTTATATATGGTTCATTTAGAATATTTTTGACAATAAATTAAAATATGTGGTCCTTTTTGTATCAATAAATTGTAAGTATATAAGATTTGTTCAAATTACTTATTTGGTGATTGTGGATTATTTTGTATATGATGTTGGTAATTTTTTGTATAATATAATTTTAGGTGTATATTATGGAAAGAAATATGAAAATATTAATAGTTGCTATAATTGTAATAATAGCGGCTGTTGTAGTAGGTTTATATGCTACTGGTTCCTTTAGTACTTCTTCCACAGATAATAGTTTACAAGGACAAGAAGTTCATTTAGCTGCTGCAGCTAGTTTGAAAAATGTTTATGATCAGAAATTAATTCCGATGTTTGAAGAAAAGTATCCTGGTGTAAAGGTTACTCCTACTTATGCTTCTAGTGGGGATTTACAAAAACAAATTGAAAATGGTTTAGATGCAGATGTATTCATGTCTGCAGGTAATAAACAGATGAATGCTTTAGTTGATGAAGGTTTAGTTGATAACAGTACTAATGTTCAATCTTTAGAAAACAAACTTGTTTTAATTGTACCTGCTGATTCAAATACTAATGTATCTTCATTTAAAGATTTAAAAGATGTAAATGGTACCATCGCTATCGGTGATCCTAAGTCTGTCCCTGCTGGACAATATGCTAATGAATCATTACATAATCTTGGTATATGGGATGATGTTGAGCCTAAATTATCCTTAGCTTCAGATGTAACTGCTGTATTAAATCAGGTAGCTCAAGGTTCTGCTGATTATGGTATTGTATATGCTACAGATGCTAAATCAAATGATAATGTTAAAGTAGTATGTGAGGCTCCTAAAGATTCTTTAAAAACCATTATTTATCCTGTAGCTCCTCTTAAATCTTCTGAAAATGATACCGCTACAGAAAAATTCATGGAATTCTTACAATCCCAAGAAGCTCAACAAGTATTTGAAGATTATGGATTTACTATTCATAATTAAATTTATTTAATATTTTTTTTATAATTAGTAAATAGTTAATAATATAGGGATATGTATGATGGATTGGACACCTATTGGAATTTCAATGAAAACAGCAAGTTTATCAATCTTGATAACCTTTTTTTTAGGTTTAATTGTTGCTTGGATCATTGTTAAAATTAAAAACGACACAATAAAAATCGTTCTTGATGGTATTTTCACATTACCTATCGTATTACCTCCTACTGTTGTAGGATTCTTTTTATTGTATATTTTTGGGGTTAGAGGACCTATTGGTCGTTTTTTAATTGAATACTTCTCTGTGAAAATTGCTTTTTCATGGTCTGCAACTGTTATTGCAGCAGTAGTCATGTCTTTTCCATTAATGTATCGTTCTGCTAGAGGTGCATATGAACAAGTGGATTCTAACTTATTGGATGCTGGCCGTACATTAGGTATGTCTGAGTGGAAAATTTTCTGGAAAATCTTATTTGCAAACGCATTACCTGGAATCATTAGTGGAGGAATCCTTGCTTATGCTCGTGGTTTAGGTGAGTTCGGTGCAACTGCTATGCTTGCAGGTAATATTGCAGGAGAAACAAGGACTCTCCCAATGGCTGTTTATTCTGAGGTGGCGGCAGGAAATATGTTGGACGCTTCTAATTATGTAATATTCATTGTTATAATTGCATTTATAGCTATTTTCATTATGGATTATGTTACTATACGTAAAGAAAAACAATGGAAATAAACTATTTTTATTTTTTTATTTTTTTATTTGTGGTGTGTAGATTATGGGTAATAACTTGTTAAAAGTAGATATTCAAAAGGAACTTAAAGAATTTGATTTGGAAGTCAATTTTGAATTAAAAAAAGGTTGCTTGGGTATTCTTGGACCTTCCGGTGGCGGTAAAAGTATGACATTAAAATCCATTGCGGGAATTGTGGATCCTGATAGTGGTGTTGTAAGTTTAACCACTGATAAAGAAACAATTTATTATGACTCAAATAAAAAAATCAATTTGAAACCTCAAGATAGGAGGGTAGGTTACCTATTTCAGAACTATGCATTATTTCCTAACATGACTGTTGAGGAAAATGTTGCATGCGGTTTATCTAAGGATGATGATAAAAGCATCGTATCTGACATGATTAAGCGTTTTCATTTAGAGGGATTAGAAAAAAGATATCCTAGACAGCTATCAGGTGGTCAACAACAAAGGGTGGCTTTAGCTCGTATTATGGCTTATGGTCCCGATGTTATATTATTGGATGAACCGTTCAGTGCAATGGATACAGTTTTAAAGGAGAAATTACGTATTGAATTAATTAATTTGCTGGATAACTTTGATGGTTTGTCAATCTTAGTTACTCATGACCGTGATGAGGCATTCCAATTCTGTGATGAGCTTTTGGTATTGGACAAAGGTAAAATTATTGCAAAGGGAACTACCCATGAAATCTTTGAGAATCCTAGAAAGGTTCAGGTTGCTAAACTCACTGGAATTAAAAATATCTCTAAAATCGAGAGGATTGATGATTATCATCTTAGGGCCTTTGATTGGGATGTTGAATTTGAGGTAGCTCGGAAGATTTCACCTAATATTACTCATATTGGAATAAGGGCCCATGATTTCCATCCCTCAAAAAAAGACGATATAAATGTGGTGGAAACATTAAATGCAAGTATACTGGAAAGACCTTTTGAATGGGAGATAACACTTCCAAACGGTATATGGTGGAAAGTCGATAAGCAGATTTATGAACATGAGTTTGACATTCCCAATTATTTAAAAGTAGATCCTAAAAACATAGTTCTATTAGAAGAAAACTAGTATTTTCTTTAATTTTTAACTTTTCTAATTAATATATCTTTAAATTATAATCCCTATTAAAGCATTCTTAAATTATAATCTCTTTTGATATTATATCTTGTTTTAATAAAATCCGAGTGGTTATATGCTATTTCTAATTAAATGTTATTTTTATATCTATTTAGTTTTAAAATCATTTTTTTATTTTTAAAACCTGTTTTACTTCTACTGTCTTAGAATCTTTGAAATAGTTTAAATTTTTATCTGTTTTTAGTAATGTTTAGATAGGATTCTGCTTTTATTGTAATATTTTAAAGTCCTAAATTTTATATATTAAGATTAAAATATTATCAATAGGTAACTTTTTCCAGTTTATTTAATTTTCAAATATTAAAATTGAATAATATAAAATTTGTTTAATGTTTTTTATATTTTGTATAATTTAATTGTGAATATTAATTTAAACTTGTTTTATTGGTGATAATTTGAATGCATATAAATTGTTTGTAGAAAGGGTAGGGCTTGTAGGTATTACAAATATCTTAATATCCTTAAGTAGTCTTATTTTCATTCCAATTATCACTAAATCCTTTTCAACTGCAGAATATGGTATATGGGCTCAAGTTTTAACGACTATAGCGCTTCTTCCGAATATTGCAAATCTGGGACTTCCATATACTATGGTAAGATTTTTATCTGCGGAACATGATAAGGTTAAGTTTAAAGAGTCATTTTATCCGATGGTTACTGTCACAACTATCTTTACCCTAATCATATGTGGTTTATGTGTATTATTTGCAAAGCCTATTGCAGCTTCATTGTTTAATGGTAATCTGAAAATATTGCATATTACAGTATTCATCTCATTCTTTGCCTGTGTTAATCTCATGTTGATTACATTTTATAGGACAGTACAAAGAATGAAAAGATATTCCATATACTTAATACTTCAAAGCTATATTGGGGTATTTGTGTGTATCTATCTTACAATGAATCATTATCCATTAGATATTGTAGTTTGGGGATTATTTACAGGTTATTTTGCTGTATTTCTAATGATGTCTATTAATATTATAAGGGATCTTGGTTTTGGATTTAAATTTAATACTTTAAAGGAAGAGATTAAGTTTGCACTTCCAACAGTTCCATCAAACGTATCTAGTTGGGTTGTTGATTCCTCAGATAAATATGTGTTGGGTATTATTTTAGGTTCGGCTGCTGTCGGTTGGTATTCTCCAGGATATTCAATTGGTAGCATTCTTTTAATGTTTTTATCTCCATTTGCAGTTTTACTTCCAGCTGTTCTTCCGGAATATTATGAAAATGGTGGAATGAAGGAAGTTAATAATTTCTTAAGATATTCAATGAAATATTACCTATTATTGACTGTTCCTGCAGCCGTTGGTTTGAGCATTCTTTCAAAGTCTTTACTCTTAAGTATTACCACCTTTGATATTGCAAACCATGGATTTATCATTACTCCATTTGTGGCCCTTGGCGCTGTATTTATGGGACTTTACGGTATTACCAATAATATCTTAATATTAGAAAAGAATACCAAGGTCTTAGGTAAACTTTGGATTTTTGTTGCAATTCTAAATGTTGTTTTAAACATTATATTTATACCTTATATGGATATTTTAGGTGCAGCAATTGCTACTTTAATATCTTATGCCTTTGCATTTATTGCTACTGCAATTGTATCAAAACGTTATATGGGCCTACCATTTGAGGTTAACTCTTCGATTAAGATTGTTGTTGCATCAGCTATTATGGGTGTTGTTGTTTATCTAATTAATCCGGTTGGTATTATTAATATTATATGGGTATCTATTTTAGGTGCGGCTATTTACTTTGTATTGATATTTGCATTTAGAACAATCAGCAAAAAGGAGCTTGATTTAATTAAGTCATTTGTAAAATAGATTAATAATATTTTATTTTTATTATTAACCTTATGATTATTAATGTCCTTTTAAATTAATTATAATGGTTATTCTATTTGTTTAGTTTATGGTTTCTCTTTTATTTTTATTATCTTAACTTATTTTTCCATTTTATCAATGGATTCTTTTATTCTTATTAATTTTAATAATTGTAAAACTCTTGTTGGTATTTTTTAAAGTTTGATCGGCTATTATTTTTAGCTAAACTTTTTAATTATTAAAATAACGTTGATTTTATTTATTTTAAAAAATTTTAAATACTAATTAAACATAGCTTTAAATATAAAAAACACTAGTTAAAAAAATTATATTTATATAAACTTAAAAAATTATTAAAATTTATTCAAATCAAAAAAATAAAAGTGAATAGTTTTTATATTTTGTTTATTAAAATACCGTATTTTATATACAAATACCATATTTTATATAAATATTTTTTTTAACGGGAGTAAATTGAGTTATGAAAAGATATTATATTATATATTTTCTTCTGATTATACTTGTGATTGTAGTTTTAAGCATATCCTCAATTTCAGCCACAAACAATACAAATACTACTGTAAACAACCCTGAGGATATACTTCAAAACAATACAAACAATTCAAATCAAAGCATAATCATAGAAAACAATACAAACAATAATAATGATGATAATAATATTGAAGATTATAATTATGAGGATATTGATGAAATAAATACTGAAGGCTCTGAAAATAATCTAGATTCAGATAGTTCTAAGACAGAGGAATCATTAAATGAAGAAAATAATAATAAAATTCCAGTTAATTTAGTTGCTAATGATTTAGTTAAATATTTCCTAAACGACACTGCTTTAGACGTTTATTTATATGATAATAATCATAATCCCTTAGTAAACCATAAAATAAGCATTACCATTTGCGGAAAAACGTATAACAGAACTATTAATTCCGATGGAATGGCTCGTTTAAATATTAATCTTTGGCCAAGAACATATAATGCAACCATCAAATATGATGGAACATCAACATATGCATCAGCATCCAAAAAAGTCACCGTAACAGTATTAAAAAGAATACCCTTCTTCATAGATGTATCAGATAACATAACACCCTATGAACCCTTTAATTTTAAATTAATGGACAATCAAGGATACCCATTAATAAATAAAACAGTAACCTTATACTGTGAAGGTGAAAAAATAAACTTAACATCAGATAGCAGTGGACTATGCACCTATTTCTTAAAATTAAGCCCAGGTTATCATAATATCTATCTAAATTACAATAGTAATAATCCAGAAAACTCCTCAGCATTTTCATATGGATCAATTTATATAAACAACTTCACAAAATCCTTTAAAATACAAGACATCATTAATAAGGCAATTACACTTAAAAATACTATTTTTGAAAACCACACACTACCAGGAAATACTACAATCTCCGATACAAATTTAAGCATATTTGAATTCTCATACCTTATGGCAAAAACCATAAGCCAAATAGATGATGAAAACACAAATGAAACAATAAGCTTACCATACATTTACAAAGCTGCAAACTATGAAAATATTATATTCAACAATGAAACATTAAGTTACTATACATATATTCGCCTAGTAAATGCTTTAGTAGATTTTGTGGAAGATAATAATTATCTTCCAAGTTACATAAGCAATTATACATCTACAGATATAGATTTTAAAACATACACCTTCTGTTTTTCAAAAATATTGTCATTTTATAATTTAAGTTCATTTTTACCATCCAAAATTTATATAGAAAGTAATAGTGTTAATACCACAGATGAAACCATCAATTATGAATTTAATGACAATTATAATTTTGATTCTAGATTTACAAATATCACAAACATAACTAATTCATATATTGGTTATACTGATGATTTAACAAATACCAGCATAATTTCTGAAGATTATACGTTTAATTATGGTTCAGTTTATGGTAAAATAAGAATCACTGATACAGAAGGCAGAGGATTACAAAATAAAATATTATGTCTAAATGTAGGAAATAAAAGCTTTAACTATACAACTGATTTTTGGGGAAATATATATTACAATCTAAATTTATATCCTGGATTATATAATTTGACGGCCATATTTGGTGGAGATAAACTGTTTAAAACAACTACAGTTAAATATTCAATAAGAATCATTAAATCAAACATAACATTATTAATAAAAAGCGATACACTGTCCTCGGATAATTATCTGATTTTTTATATGGTAAATGATGAGGGATTTCCAGTAGTAAACCACACAGTAACATTAAATACAGATAACGGAAGCTATATTTTAAAATCCGATGATTTAGGATATGTGAAATTCAATAAAACTTTACCAATTGGACAAAATATTATTAATTTTGCATTTGAGGGGGATGAAGCATATAATCCATTAAACTATAATTTTACTTTAAATGTCAAGGATAAAACATTCATAGAAGGTAAAGATTTAATTGTTAAAAATGGAAACCGAGATCTAAACATCAAACTATCTTCTTATAATGTTAATTTAGTTAATGAAACTGTTATCTACAAAATAATTGATCAAGATTTAAATCTAATTAGAAACTTAACAGCAAGGACCAATGAAGAGGGAATAGTTCAAATTCCTACATTAAATATTAACCCTGGGAATTATTATATATTAATTTTTTATATGGGCAATAAAAATTATTTAAGTTCATCTAAAACATTTAATCTAAAAATTGTTACAAATGAAACAAGCATTCCTACTTATGTACATAGCAAAAATTTAATTATACATAGTAAAGGTGAATATTTTGTTGGAATATTAACTGATCAATTTAGAAATCCTATAACAGACGTGCCTTTAAGTATATTATTTGTTAATAAAAATGTAACAAAAAATTATCCAAGAATTACAAATGAAAATGGAACATTTAGGCTACAAATAAACATGAACAACCCGAATACATACAAAGTAATATGTAAATTTGAAGGTAATGAAATATATGCTCCAGTAACTACAGAGTTTAATATTGATGCATATTATAAACCAAACTTACTTCACACAATAAACATAACATCTAAAAACAAAATAACATTTCATGAACTTGTTACAGGAAAAGATGTAGTTAAGAATTTAACTGTGCCTTATGGTCGTTTATTAGGATTTTATAAAAACAACAAATTATATAAATACACTTATGATTACACTGAATCTGGAGCAACTAGTTTAAAAAATAATAAGTATTATTTCTTCTCGTTAAATGATACAAAAAATATTACTGAGGTAAAAAAGAATTTAACCATTACAAGTGTCGGATTTTTATTATACTCCGATGGATTAAATATATTTATAAGATATCTTGGATATAATAAAGATAAACTTTATAGTTTAAATGTTATTTATAATGGTGGAAAATATTCGAAGAAGAATATTTGTAATGTTAAATTTTGCTATGGTAAAAATATTGTTGCTTCAATGTTTTTTAGTTCAGAAATTTACACTAGCACTACTCAAAATTATTTAATTAATAATTTAAAAATAAATGTTAATTCAAGTAACTGGGGTGTTGATTATCAACCTGTCGTTACTTCAATATCTTTAAATAATCATGGAAAATATAATAGTTTCGATTTCATTCATGAAAATATTAATTATATTATCTTATCATATGGTGGAGTAGCTAATCAATATCTATTTAATGAAACTAATTGGACAAGTAAATTAGGATATGAAGCAATAGAAAGCATACTTATCAATACTGGGGTCATCATTAATGATGATTTAATGAAAAATTCAACAAATAACATAATAAATTATACCGGAGCAGATAAAATTGCATATGAATTATATCTAAATAACCTTGCTTACAACTGGTTAATGATTAAATCATTCAATGAAGTCTCAGAGGAATTCAACATAAACTGGGACATTGATAATTATTATTATCTAATTGAATCATATCTTACGGTAAATGGGAGATGCATTAGTGTATGGAATTGGACATCTGCATTTTATAGTCAAGATTACTATAATTTTAAGCAATCATTAAACAGAATCAGTTACATAACCAGTATATTAGAAGAATATGTGATGGGCTTAAACGGGGATAATTCTACTTGTGCTGTAAGTGAAATTATATTAGGCCTACTTAATGGAGAAGATTTTTACCTAAATAATAAAAATAATACGTATTTTGGTTTATCTGACAACACTTCATATCTTGCTTATACAGAATATGGGGGATTTGGTTCATATATACTTTTTAATTATTTAAATAGGAAATACAAATTTAATGGTGGAATGATCTTAGGGTCATACAATTTTTTAAGACCTTCAAAAATAATAAATAACTTAAAAAACATATTAAAATCAGAGATACATAATATATATTCAACAATATACAATCAGGTGTATTCAAGAATAAAAAATAAAGATGTGAAGAATCTTGTAAATTACATATATGAAGATGTTTCTAATCCTAGAATGCTTTCAGGTATTGCTGGTGGTTTTATGGTTAATGCAGGATTGATAATGACATTATCTGGTGCTGGTGCTATTGTAGGTGTGCCATTGTTGGTTGCAGGTACAATCTGTACTGCCTACAGTTCTGGTCTTATAAATGTTGACAAGAAGACCAAGAAGATCAGCATGAATTTTACACAGCGAAATGAATTGGAATTTGGAATATCCATGGGATTGGATGCATGTGATTTAGGTTCAGAATATAATGTTGTCAGTAAATCAGTTAAAACAAAAAGTGTAGTTAAAGCTATTAAAACTGTTCGTCCCGAAATAAAAAAAGGCATACAAGAAAATGTTTGGAAAATAGGCTTAACTAAAGGCTACTACAAATATACAAAAAACAAAGTAATTGGTGAAAACAAGAAAGAAATAACTAAAGGCATTACAAATGCTTATTTTTCAAGTAAATGTGGAACTATTATTGCAGATTATGTTTTCAGTAATGGGGGAGAATATGAATATATTTAAAACTATGCTAGGATTGTTTTTTCTGTGTGTAATACTCACTAATAGAGTTATTCGTAATTATTCTTTTGCTAATGATGAAAAAGATTCTGGAAGAATTACTGATTATATGACTATTATTTGTATATTAGAGGTATTAATTATTATTGTTCTTGGCCATTAATAATTTTCTTTAGGTGGGATATTTATGCATAGAGTTTTGATTGCAGCACTTTTTATCATTGTTTATACAATTGGTTTTAAATTTTTCTATTCACATTATCCTATAAGATTGCGGAAAAAACATTATGAATATTATATTGTTTTTCTAGTTATCCTCTTAATTATTTCAATATTCTTTTATAAAGAGATTAATATGTTGCCATAATACCTTTAAATTTATATGAATTTAAACTGTTATAATAAATAATTAATACAATAAAACTATTTATTGTCCTCTTTAATTAAGATCTTTAAAGCTTCAATAGCTGTTTCAATAGATCTTTCAGTATCCAGAAATACATCATCATCTCCATATTCAGTATTTCTCTCCTGGTTAAGTATTGCAAGTAACACTCCACCTGCACGTACATGTAAGTGTGATGCTACTGTAAATAATGTAGCACATTCCATCTCTGATGCTAAAACTCCTAACTTTTTCCATGCTTCCCATTTTTCTTTAAGGATATGAGACACTGCCGTTGAGTCAGGGTCATGTTGTCCATAAAAAGAATCCTTGCTTTGAACAACTCCAACATGGTAATCATAGTCAAAATCCTTGCTTGCTTTTATTAATGAATTAATTATTTCAATGTCTGCAATTGCAGGATATTCGATTGGTGCATATTCTTTACTTGCACCATCCATTCTTATTGCACCTTGTACAATGATTATGTCTCCACTTTTTGTATCTTTCCTGATTCCGCCACATGTTCCGACTCTAAGTAATGTTTTAGCTCCACATTTAACTAATTCTTCAACGGCAAT
>JBJEIL010000163.1:0-4505 GCA_051876995.1 Methanobrevibacter sp.
TGTTGATCTATTTCTGATATGACTGTTTTATGACTTCCATGATTCTCAATAGATAGGAAGGTATTATAATCATCCATAACCTCATCTAAGTCATTATGGAATTTTGATGTATTCTCATCTGTTTTAATAAGTATTGTATTATACTGCATATCATATGGAAATGCCTTATGTGAAAGATATCCGAAACCTTGAGTTCTATAATCAGGAACTATTGACTTTGTAGGTACTTCAAACACATATTCTGGGGAATATCCTGTTCCTCTGATTGTTTTTGTAATCTCGGTTCCATTGAACTTAAGTGTTATATTGGATCCTACTTTCAAATCATGTGCTTTTGCAAACTTATCATCAAGCCAAATACCATCCTCGTCACTTAGATTTAAAGCTGAACCTGTAATTGGATAATATTTAGCTACAGTATTATTTTCCACAAACCGCAAATCAACATCAGGATCATAGTCCATGTCTCCCTTTGCAGTTAGAGATAGTTGACGTTCCACACCTTCAACTGAGGACATGCTATTAACCTTATCCACTGATGCATTGTTAAAATTGTCACCATATAGCCACACGTCGGCCATATTTGTTTCATTATAATAGGATTGTACTTCCTGATCGAATCCGAATGCTTCTGAGCCTACTCCAACATATATGAATACTGCAAGAAATACCATGAGGAAAATAGCTATAAACTGTAGTTTATGACTAGACAAATCCCTTATTAATTTTTTATATAACATACCTATCAACTCATAAACTAGGTTTTTAAGTTAAAACCTCTTCAGTATCGATGGAATCATTCTTAGTATCGATATTTTCAACAATACCATTTTTTAAATGTATTACCTTATCTGCAAGAGCTGCAATACTTTCGTTATGGGTTACTATAATTACAGTGGTTTTGTTTTCCCTGCAAATATCATAAAGTAGTTTTATAACCATGTCGCCAGTATTGGAATCAAGTGCTCCTGTTGGTTCATCACATAATAACATGTTCGGATTTTTAACTAGTGCACGTCCAATTGATACTCTCTGCTGTTCTCCTCCAGATAACTCAGATGGGAAATTATGATAGTGTTCTGTAAGATTTAGTTTATCAAGCATGGATTTTCCATCAACCCTTCTACCTATCACATCACTGATTAATTCTAAATTTTCAAGAGAGGTTAGATTTGGAATTAGATTATAGAACTGAAATATAAATCCCACTTCATGTGCCCTATATTCTGTTAACTGATTATCAGAATAGTCTGTAATATTATGATTATCTACTATAATATTACCGGAGCTCAGGTAATCCAATCCTCCAAGAAGATTTAGCAGTGTTGATTTTCCGGACCCTGATGGTCCCAGTATTACAACAAATTCACCTTTATCTATTGTAAAATTCAAATTATTTACGGCTTTTAGAACCTCGTTGCCGTTTATATATTCTTTTGTAACATTTTGAAACTCTATAAATCCAGACATTTTTAATGCCTCCTATTTAAAAAAAAAAATAAAAAACAAAAAGAGATATTAGATTCAATCTAATTTTATGAAAAATTGAATTTAGGTTAATCAAAATTATTATATGATTTCTAATATATAAAATTTAGGTATACCTAAAAATTTAATTTTTGTATAAAAATAGCAAGTATAATACCAATAATTGAAAAAAGGATTAAGTCAAAAATAGCTGAAAATTGAAAAAACTTATATTATAAAAGAATATATTCTTAAATAACAGTCCGTATTCAAGGGACATTATATAATAAATGTCCTTTAATACTTTTTGAAATGCCCTATTTTTCTAAAGTGATCCTATATAAAAATTTTAAAAATGGTTTTTATAGATTCAAGCAAACATACTAAAATTTACATATTATAGACCAGATATACAAATAAGATATATTCCATAATCATAAAGATACTAGTTTTTAATGATTATAACTTACGTGCAAATAAAATATATCCAGTATGACCATTCATACGTGTTTTAGCACGAACACCTTGACGACGAACTTCAATACCACGTTCCAATTGTTCAAGTATTTCAATATCAGAAAAACCCAAATCTACTGCCATATGATATGCTTTCTCTGCTTGTTGAATATATGGTGCATAAACAGCTAACCATCCCCCTAGTTTTAAGGATTTATAAGCTTCTTTAAATACTTCATGAGGCTCAGGCAAATCTAGAAATACAAGGTCAATTTCCTCCTCATCAATACCCTCCTTTATATCCTGATTCTTGATCTCAATGTTCTTAAGACCGAAATTATTGATGTTTTTTTCTGCAACCTCTGCAAAGTCTTCTCTTATCTCATAGGAGTATACATGACCTCTCTCACCTACAATATTTCCAAAATTAAGTGCACTTGCAGCTGCACCTGTTCCGGCGTCTACCACACGGTCTCCTGAACCGAGACCTGTATGTGATGTTACAGCACCAATGTCCTTTTGATATAAAATAGAGCATCTCCTATCCATCAAATCTATAAAATCCCTTATGTTTGGTTTAATAACCTGGAATTCTTTACCTAAATGTGTGATTAAAGTATCTCCAATTGTTGCTCTTTCCATCTGTTCCTTTTTAATGATTCCCAAATCACTTTGAAATTCCTGATCTTGAGGAATTAAGTATTTCTTACCTCTCTCATCCATTATAAGTTTCATGATAGCACCTAAAAAATAATTCTAATAAATATTATTTTATTTTCTAAAAAACTGTTTTTAAATAAATATATAATTTTAATTTATGATATAAAGGTTGTTTTATTTATTAATAAAGTATTGGCAAATATGGATTAAATAAATCAAATTGCAAGTAGCTATATTAAATAAGATATATTAACCCATATAATAAATAACCTTATTTTTAATTAAACCTAAGTAAATTTATATTCTAAAAATCAACGACTATATTCTAATTAATATATTAATCTTTTTTAAATCAAATATTTATATTTAAACTATTTATCGAATCATCAATATTTAAATTCAAAAATAATTATTCCAAATTTAAATTAAAATGGCTGAAAATTTAATTAAATTTTAAAAAATATGAGTTTTGAATTAAAAATACTTATCAAAAGGAGGGCTAAAACATTTATAAATACTGAAAGGTAAAAATAAAACTATGGCAAATTTTATAAATCATCCTTTACTTAGAAAAGACAAGGTTGAATCAAGGATTTATCAGAAGGTCCTAGCAGCTAATGCACTTAAGAAGGGAAACACCATGATAGTTGCACCAACTGCATTAGGTAAAACCATAGTCGCAGTACTTGTAGCTGCCGATAGATTGAATAATCTGAAAGGTTCAAAGGTACTTGTCCTGGCTCCAAGTAAACCCCTCACTATCCAACATGAGGATTCATTTAGGGAATTTCTCAATGTGCCGGTATGTTCCATTACAGGTTCAATCAAACCTGAGGAACGTGAGAAAAGATGGAATGAATCCAGTGTGATATGTGCCACACCACAGACCGTTGAGTCAGATCTGCTTAAAGGAAGATATAATTTTGAGGACGTGTCACTCATCGTCTTTGATGAGTGCCACCATGGAGTCGGATCATATTCCTACGTATATCTTGCAAACAGATATATCCAGGAGAGAGAAAACCACCTGATACTTGCCCTTACAGCATCACCTGGCCATGACAAATCAAAGATCAAGGAGGTATGTGACAATCTGTTTATCCAGGATGTTGTAGTTAAAACAGAGGATGATCCTGATGTAAGGCCATATTTCAATCCAATCAAAATAGACTGGATACCTATTGAACTTGGAAAGGAGCTTACAAAGATCCAGGAGGCTTTAAAGAAATCACTTAAAACACGCCTTAAAGCATTGAAGAACATGAAGGTAATCAACTCCATCACTGTAAATAAAAGGGATATCCTAAAGGCACGTGGAAAGGTTCAAAACAAGATAGCCACTACAACCAATCCACCTAAGGAATGTTTCCAGGCGATATCAATTCTTACTGCCGTAATCAACCTCCAACATGGAATTGAGCTTATAGAAACCCAAGGTGTCGTGCCGTTTAACGATTATGTAAACAGACTTGAGAAGAAGAAAACAAAGGCATCCAAAAATCTTTTTATAGACCATAATTTCCAGCGTGCGGTACGTCTAAGCAGGATAGCCGAGGAACATGGCCATGAACATCCCAAACTTAAAAAACTAACAGACATACTTAAAAAGGAATTAGGTTATGACGACGGTCAAACAACCCTCAAGTCCCTAAGGTCTGTGGAGGATTCCAAGGAATCCAGACAGTCTCCAAAGATACTTGTATTTACACAGTTCAGGGATACACTTGAGATGATCCGCCAAAAATGTGAGGACGAGGGAATCAAGGCTGTAAAGTTCTATGGCCAAGGTACACGTAACGGTGAGAAGGGCCTAACACAGAAGCAACAGCATGAAATCATAAAATCATTTAAGGTGGGAACCTATGACGTACTCCTATCCACAAGTGTTGCAGAGGAGGGTATTGACATACCTGCAATCGATC
>JBJEIL010000164.1:0-4496 GCA_051876995.1 Methanobrevibacter sp.
ATTAGTTATTTTTAATTTGATTTTATTATAAAAATTTTATTAGTATGGTTTTATATATTTATAATTATAATATTTTATTAGTATAATTTATTTTAATCTTAAATTTTAAATTATTTAAAATGAAGATTTTTTTAAATAGCCTTATAACTTCTTAGTTATTTATGTTATTTTAATTATTATCTTAAATTTAATATTATAAAGATTCAAGAGGAATAATATGGTTGTAAAAGTAAATGAAAATTATCTTTTATTAAAAAGTAATTATCTTTTTGCAGAAGTGGCAAATAGACTTGAAAAATATGAAAATGAACATCCTGATAAAGATGTAATTGCAATGGGTATTGGAGATGTAACTAAACCTTTACCAAAAGCAGTTATAAAAGCTTTTAAAGATGCAGTTGATGAAATGGGTCAAGCTGACACTTTTAGGGGATATGGTCCAGAACATGGATATGAATTTTTAAGAGAAGCAATTGTTAAAGGCGACTTCGAACCTTTAGGTGTGGATTTGGACATTGATGAAATCTTTGTAAGTGATGGAGCAAAATGTGATACCGGTAATATTCAAGAGTTATTTGCTAATTCAAACACAATAGCAGTTACTGATCCTGTTTATACTGTATATGTTGATACTAATGTAATGGCAGGTAGAACTGGTCCAATGAAGGATGATGGAATGTATGAAGGATTGGTATATCTTCCTTGTACTGCAGAAAATAATTTTGAACCTGAACTTCCTAGCGAACCTGTAGATATTATTTATCTATGTTATCCTAATAACCCAACAGGTTCCACATTAACTAAAGACCAACTCGCTAAATTTGTTGATTATGCAAAAGAAAACGAAGCTTTAATATTATTTGATGCAGCATATGAAAGATTTATCACTGAAGATAATATTCCTCACAGTATCTATGAAATTGATGGTGCAAAAGAAGTCGCAATTGAATTTAGAAGTTTTTCAAAAACTGCTGGATTTACTGGTGCTCGTTGTGCTTACTGTGTAGTTCCTAAAGCACTTAAAGTTAAAGATTCCGAAGGTAACAAACATTCTTTAAATGCTTTATGGGATAGAAGACAAACTACTAAATTTAATGGTGTATCTTATCCTGTTCAAAGAGCTGCAGAGGCTATCTATACTGAAGAAGGACAGAAAGAAATCCAAGAAAACATTGATTATTATCTTAAAAATGCTAAATTAATTAGGGAAAGTTTAACCGACTTAGGTTTAACTGTATCAGGTGGAATCAACTCTCCATATATCTGGGTTAAAACTCCTAATAACATGCCTTCCTGGGAATTTTTTGATTTATTATTAAATGATGCAAATATTGTAGGAACTCCAGGTTCCGGATTTGGTCCTTCTGGAGAAGGTTATTTCAGACTTACAGCATTTAATACATATGAAAATACTAAAGAAGCTATGGAAAGAATTTCAAAATTATCTTTCTAAACTCTTTTTTTTATTAATGAGGGGATTTTATGAGTAGTTCACCATTAGAAATTACTGAAGATGATACTTTACAAAGTATTTTTACTAAATTTGGAGCATATGCCTTAGATAAACAGGAAAATCTTGCTGATTTAATTGAAGATAGGCAAGGTGAATTAGATCTTGAAAAGGGATATTTAAGTTTTACAGTGGATTTGACTTTTCCAGTTCAAATTTTGGGAATATTGTCTAAAGAATCAGACATGTTTTCATGGGCATGGGATAATGATGATTTAGGATTGCCGGAATCATTAATTTCAGAGGCTGTTAAGGTTAAAGAGTTTGGTGAGAAATATGATATTCCCCAATTTAAAACATCAATGTTTAAAGCGGAAATCAATGAGGTTCATTATTTGGCAATGACTGTCATTGGTTTGTTTGATGATGATGCATATTATCCTGTAGATGTTGGGGACTTTGTATTTTTTGTAACTATTAAATCTGATAAAATACCTAAAATAGATTCTATTGATAAGTTTCAAGTAATCTTTGATAGTTTTCAAAGGGATTATGACGTTAATGGTAAAAGGGCATTTGAAGCTTATGTTGCATGTAAAGATTATCCTGTAAGGGTTCATGAAGAGGATAATTTCCAAGTTGCAGATATTGGTGAAGATAAAATCATGGTAGGATTTTCAGATAGAGGTAATGTTAACTTGATTAAAATAATAAAACAAGAATAGTTTTATTAATCCCTTTGTCTTTTTTAATGCTAAGGTTTCATTTTTATCTATTTTTTATCATTTTATTAGATATTAAAACAAGATTATTTTTATTGCTTTTTATATTTTTTTTAATTTTATTTTCTTATTAAACTTATTTTTACAATTTGATTTATTGCCCATAAATATTCTATTAATTTTAGCTAATTATTATATGGATTGTTTATATCTCTTTCTAGAAGTGAATTACCTGAAATTATAAAAAAGCCTCTAACACTATATATTTTAAATATTATTTTAATCTGATATTGTAAAATATTTTTTATATAATGATTTTATAAGGTTTATTAATTAATAAATTAAAATTAAATTATTGAGTAAATATCTTAAAACTTTTTTATTAGTGATTATATGAATAGTGAGTTAATGGATGAAATTGATGACGAGATTGATTTTTTGGTAAAGGTAGGGTTCTATGATAAAGATGAGATTTTGGAGACAATAATTGATGAATTTATAGATTTCGATTTAAATGAGGATAAAATCTATAATGAAATTACAGATAAATTTAATGATCATCAAAAAAAATCTAATAGTGCTGATTTTACCAATCTTAAAGAGGGATTTAATAAATTAACCAAGGAGGGTATTGTTTCTATACATAATTGTGGTTATGATATTCAAGAAGGTGTGGAGGACTCTTTTGAAATATATACTCATTTAGTAAACAATAATTATAGTCCTAAAGGTTTTTGTTTTTATACTTTATCAGGTATTGAAGAGGTGTTTGAAAATAATGTTTTGACTATAGCCTTTGGTTTATTTGATAAAACTGATAAAAAAGCATCTAGGGAACTTGCGAATAATATAATCAGTATTTTAAAAGAGTATAATTTTAATGTGGAATGGGGTAACAATCCAGATAAACCAATTAAAATAAAGGATTTTAAATGGGAGAAAATCTTTGATGACACTACCTATTTTATGGAAGGGGCATATGAAGATTTTATTAAATACAATAGTAAAGAATAATTATCAGACATTTAATATAAATAATTTAGGTTTAATACTTTATAGATTATATTAAATAATTAAACTTTTATTGATTAGAAATACTTTATTAAATCTATCCCTCTGAATTAAAAATTGTTTAAACTCAATCTTCGGGTATATTGGATAATTTAATCAGGTAAGTTATAAAAAGCATATTGTGGTTTTATGAATAGGCAGTCATATGGTATTTTGGAGGATGTAATTTCTAAATCAGGTATATGGACCGCCTTGGAGGTTGTAGGTGATTCCATATATTTGGATTTTGAACATGTCCAATTATATAATCCCTCTGAGGGTAAAAATTCGGATTCTATTCATGACAGTCAGGTTTCTATACGTTTTGCAGATAATTCCCTATTTTCAATTCTTTATAATGATAAGGAGGATATTGAATTTCTTAAAAATACCCATGGTTTGGATAATAATTTTTTAATTGAATTTAGTAAAAAACTGGATTGTTCTAAATTTAAATTCCAGAATTTTGACTTTATTAATGATTTGTATAGAGGGTTTGAAAACGAGCTAATATTTTTGGATAATTTTAAAGATGAAAGTGGGGAGAATGTTCCAGATTTTATTTTATCATTTGTATCCGACGATATTGCTATTTGTGTTGGTGGAAATTCCTTAAATATTTTTAATGATTTTGAATCATTAAGTGATTATGATGTTCTAGAGCTTTCCAATAAATGGGTAAGATATTATCTTGAGTATTGGCGAAAGAAAGGTACTGAATTTGAACTTCCTTATGATCCATTATGTGAGGAGTCTCTATTAAATTTATAAAAACATTATTTTTTCTCTGTAATCTTTCTTTTTTTTTAAATTTTAAGATATTTATTTTATTTATTTTCCTATAGGTTAATTTTTATTCTTATATTTTCTAAAATATTTTTTCCATGACTTTAACTTTAAATTTAACCTATTTTTTATAATTTTCTATATTTTTATTTCTTTTTAGAATTTATTTAAGTCATTTATATGAATTTTTCTAAAACTTTATAAACTTTAACAAAGTAATATTACAATGGTTTAAAAACAATTTTTTAATGTATATATTTTTTTTAAAAAAAGGTCTTTTTAAAGATTTAATTTAATAATGACATTTATAATGTAGGAGATTTTAAATGACTTGTAGTATTTTAACCGGTGGAGCATGGGGAGATGAAGGTAAAGGAAAATGTATAACTTACCTTTGTAATAATGACAAACCTGATATTATAGCACGTGCTGGAGTAGGTCCTAATGCAGGACATTCTGTGGAATTCAATGGAGAGAAATATGGATTA
>JBJEIL010000165.1:0-16490 GCA_051876995.1 Methanobrevibacter sp.
AAATATTAGGTACATCTTTGTATGTAAAAATCCTATTCCAGAATTTGCCCCCTAGTGATGAATAATTATAGTCTCCGAAGGTATAGTCATATTTATCATCATCTTCAATATAACGGGTAGCACAGAAGAAAAGCATATCCGGATCTAATTCATTAGCTTTTTTATATAATGCCTCACAAGTATTAAGTTCTATCCAATCATCAGAATCAACAAAAAGAACATATTCTCCATTAACATTTTTTAGGCCATTATTTCTAGCAAAACCTTGTCCTTTATTTTCTTGATTAATTATTTTAATACGGTTATCTTTACTAGCATATTCCTCTAAAACAGATAAAGAATTATCAGTAGATCCATCATTGACACATATAATTTCAATATCTTCTAGAGTTTGATTAATAATACTGTCTAAACATTGCTCTAAATAAGGCTCAGTATTATAAACCGGCACAATTATAGATATCTTAACCATGTAATAACTACTTCCCATATAGTTTTATAAAAATTTTATTTATATTCCAAAATATTATGATTTTTTTATAATTTTTTTTATAGTTATATAAATTATGTATAAAATATATTAAATAATTAACGATATTGGGCTATTTAAACATCGTTGAAACATTTTATTAAAATATATCTAAAAAATAAGGTTTAAGCAATAATTGGTGTTTAGATTTGTTTTATTTATTTAAAAAAGTTTAAAGGAGAATTAAAAGATTATAAAGAAATAAAAATTCCTGCAACTAAACTAAATACGATTACTATTAATGTAAAGTAAGTAAAGTAATCTGTAATTAGTTTAACATTTTCACCAGAGAATTTATAACTTAGTAGTTCCTCTAACATTAATCCGCCATCTAATGGTTTCATTGGAAGTAGATTAAATAGGCCTACAGAAAGATTGATCAAATATATCCATTTAAACAAATCTTCTAAGCTTAATAGTCCCCATGGTAGAATATTTCCATAGGTATTCTTGATATTTTCCTTTAAAACTAAGTGTTCCTGGGATCTAATACCCATATAACCTAATGTTTTATTGTTGGGATTTTCACCTAACTTAAATGTATACATGCCCTTATCCGTCGTTATGTGGGCGGTAGTATTTGGTTTTAGGCTATAGACTGCATTTGAATAAGATGTTGCATTTGTTACCTTATGGTCATTTATGGATGTAATAACCATCCCCTCTTTAAGATTTCCATAAGCAGGACCATCATTTACAACACTTGTAATTTCAACACCACTTTGATCATATACGGCAGGAACAGCAAAGTTTGCAATAGCTGCAAAAATAATCAATGCTATAAGTGCAAGTACAATGTTTGCCATGGCTCCTGCACCATAAATTCTAAGTTTACTTAATCTGGAAGCCTTTTCAACTTCCTCCTCATCAGGCTCTACAAATGCACCAGGTAAAATAACAAAGAGCAATAAACCCATTGATTTAATGTCAATACCTTCTACCCTAGCTAATATTCCATGAGAAAATTCATGAACAATAATAAGTAATATTAAAGCAATGAATCCTGAGATGAAAGGTATGAATATTGGAGAGCCAGGAACCTCAACACCCGGAATTAATATGGATACTGAGGGAGTTTTTAAAACAGTTCCAAGTGATTGAACCAATAGAACTAACATCAATGCCATTGCAATAAAACATATTACAATACCTACATTCATGTACCATTTCCAGAATCTTGGGGCTTTTTTGGCAACTCTATCAATAAATCCTTTAAATCTATCTGTTTTCAACATTAGAAGTATTGGAAAAGACATTTCCAAATTTTTAGAATCTGGATGATATAATTTATAAAAAGCTGCAACAGTCCATATTAAAAGGAATGCAATTACATAATACCATAAACCATTCACAATATCACGAAAGAAGTTGATTATATTAACTTAAATAAATTTTAGATTAAATTAAATTTTTTAATCTTTAAAGAATATAGTTTATGTTTAATAATATTTATTATTTAATATTTAATATTTTATAAAATTCTATTTTAATTAAAATCATTTTAAAGCTATCTTTCCCTAAATCAATTAATATAATAATTAATAAACTCCTTTTGCTTTTGATTTTATAAAAAAAGTAGTTGGATTAAAATAGTGTGAAAGTATTTTTTGTTTTTTAAGTTTAGTAAGAATTAGTTTATTTTCAGATGTTCTAGTAATTTTTAAAAATAGTTAATTAAAAATATGAAAATAATAAGAAATTAAAAGATATTTAGAAATATCTTTCAATAATTCCTTCTAAAATTTTAGCATGACGTCCTTCGTCTTTAGAACTTTCCCTGAAGAAGTCAGCCGCATCTTCAAGTCCAGCTGCTTGTGCTTTTTCAGAAGCTTCTCTTTTTTCTACATTAGCTTTTTGTTCACCATCTAACATCATGTCAATACTTTCTTTTAAAGTTGGTTTGATTACAGCATTCATTTCTGCAAATCTTGCAGCATGTTCAGCTTCTTCATGAGCTAATCTTTTAAATACTTCAGCTAATTCGCCGTAACCTTCTCTAGATGCTTGTCTAGACATTGCTAAGTAAATACCTACTTCTTGAGTTTCTCCAGAAAAGTTTCCTGCTACTTCTTTTTCTACATCTGTACCTACTGTGGTACCGATTTTATGAATATATTTTACCATAAATATTACCTCTTAATTATAGATAGTTATTTTATATATTTAAAGTTTTATTAAAAGTTAAATGAAGGGTTAAAAAACCCCTTTTTCTTAAAATATTTATTCAATATTGATTTTTTTAGCTTCTTGAGCTAATTTTCTACCTAATTCAAAACTGTTAACTTTTTCTTCTTCAGTTGGAACATAGTAGATTTCTTCGGTATCAATTACATTGAAACCACAGTCAGCTAATTCTTTAGCTAAGAATTCAGGAGTTCCACCTTTTCCTCCCATAGAACCAAAGGTAACAGCAGCTCTTTCGAATCCAGTTCTGTTGAAATGTAAACCTTTTAAGTAGTACATGATATCTCCAATACTTGGGTATGGTACATCATTTATGGTAGGATCACCAATAGCCACTGCCTTACTTGTTAATATACTCTTAACAATTTCACTTCTTTCATCTTCGTGTAGGTAGAACATTTCAACATCGAAACCTTCTGCCATTGCACCTTCTGCAATTTCATGAGCCATAGTTTGGGTTGAGTAGTGCATTGTATCATATACGATGGTTACCTTATCTTCTGCAGCTTTTCCAGTAGCCCAGTTACTATATGCATTTATGATTTTCATTGGGTCGGTCCATATTTGACCGTGGGATGGTGCAATCATTTTGATTTTGTCAAGTAAATCTAAGTCGATGATTTCATTGAATTTTTTAAGTACTAATTTTGAAAGTGGAGTAATTAGGTTAGCATAGAATTTTTTTGCTCCATCCATAAGTACCTCTTCAGGGATTTCGTAATCGAATCTTTTGGAGTAACATAAGTGTTGACCAAATGCGTCATTAGGGAATAAGATTCCATCTTCAACGAGTAAAGTAAACATACTATCTGGCCAGTGGAGTAAGAAAGCATCTAAGAATGCTAAAGTTCTTCCACCAATATCTAAAGTATCTCCAGTACCTACTGTTACGAAGTTAGTACCTTCTAATTTTGGGTAGTGTTTTAATAATCCTTTTACTGCGATTTCACTACAGTATACAGGTGCTTCAGGGAATCTTTTATGTAAATCATATAAAACTCCACTATGATCTTTTTCAACATGGTTTTGGACGATTACATCTACCTTAACATCCTTTCCTTCCTGTTCAAATGCATCGTCTAAACGTGCCATGATTTCCTCGGTTTTACCAGGATAAGCATTATCAATTACAACATTTTTATCTTCTCCAAATACAAGATATGCATTGTAAGTGGTTCCATCTAATGTATATCCGTGGTAGGTTCTAATATCCCAGTCAATTACACCAATCCAGTAAACTCCTTCGCCGATTTTCTTTGCTTTTGCATTCATTTTATCACATATTCGATTTTTATAATAGGTATGTTCGTATTTTATCGAACATTAATTTTAAATTATCTATTGTATTATATAAACTTTTTGTTTATCCGAATTCTAAGAAACAATTTCAAGTATTTGTATATGATTTTTTTAAAATTATATTTAACAAAATAAGTTGTTTTAAAAAAAGCATGTTTTTTATAATCAATCTTCATTTAAGAAAATCAAGTACTTGATTATATATTTTTACTAAGATTTCATTGATTTAAGCCTGATGTTATAAATGATTGTGGATTTAATGGATTTTTAAACTTTTAATACATTTATTGAATAATTTTATAAAAAGACTTTTCTTAAATCAATTTGACTTGAAAAATGTAAAGTAAATTTGTATAATGATAAACTAAATAAGTTAGTAATTAGATAAAAGTGAATAGTGGTGTATTTTTTTTACTTAATCGTATATACGATAATTATTTAATAGGAAGATAATTATTTTAAACAATTTTTAAAATTGTTTTTTTATTAAATATATGCACATTTAAGGTTTAATAAGTAATTTTCTTAGGGAATAAGTTTTAGGGGTAATTTAATGTCATTTTTTGAAAAAATTTTAAATAAAAGTAATAGTTATCTATATTATAAAAATAATTACTTTAATTTAATTAAAGAAAATGAAAGCTTAAAAAATGAAAATAAAAAGCTTAAATCAAGCTTAAATGAAAAATCTGAAGAAATTGACTCATTTAATAATGAATTTAAAAAACTATCAAAGGATAATGAAGGAATCAAAAATAGTGTAAACAATAATAAATCCTTGATAAATAGTTTAAAAAATGATTTAAAAAATGAAAAATTAAGAAATTTGGAAAACAATTATGCGTTTGTATTTCATGATACCATAAAAGAATCTAAGTGGTTAAAATCTAAGAACTTTTCCCTGATAAATGCCGCCTCCAACTATTCCTTTATATATATTTTATATAGGATTTTAGATGAGATGAAACCTGTTAATATATTGGAGATGGGTCTAGGTCAGACTACAAAACTAACTACACAATATGCTGATTATTTCAAATTTTCAAACCTAACGACGATTGAAGGAGATCAGGTCTGGATAGATAATTTTTCAAAAAATATAGAGGTTCCTGATAATGCTAATATAATACAGTGTGATATTGAAAGGGTTGTTATTGACGAATCCTTAGAAATCCCTAATAAAACCATTGAAAGTAATAGATATAAAAATCTGGATAAAATACTTAAAGATGAAAGATTTGACTTGATTATTATTGACGGTCCACAGGGATTTGTTGATTATCCTCCAATTAAAAGCTCTACATATTCAAGAACTAATATTTGGGATTTAATTCCAAAGAATCTTGCCGACGAGTTTATAATTATAATTGATGATTATGATCGAATAGGTGAGCAAAATACAATCAAACATGTTGAAGAGCTTTTAAATAAGGAGAATATCAGGTTTGATAAATTCGTTACTAAGGGACTTAAAACCCAATGTATTATCTTAACGGAAAAATATAAGTTTGTTAAATGGTTTTAATGTCCACCTTAATCCATTTTTATCAATTTAACACATCTTTTATTATATAATTTAATTTTTTTTAAATTATTTCTCGTTCTTATCTGGTTTAATTTTTTAAAATATTTGATAGTAATCATACAAACTGTTTGTATAAAATAAAACAATATTTAAATATTAGTAAAATAAATATGTTAATAAATATATAAAATTTATTAGCTAATAGGTTAAATTTCAGTTTTTTAACTTAATTGTTTATGTTAATTTAATGTATAATTTAAAGAATAAGAAGGGAATAATTATGTTAGGCAATAATGTAAAACAGCTGAATAAAGAAAGACCTGTTCAAATATATGCTAAAATAGACGGAAGTGCATCTGTAAGCGTTATAAAAAGTCCAGTTAAATTAACTATCTTGGAATTACTAAAAAACAGTGATATGGAATTTGATGAAATTGTTACCAATACCGGTAGGTCTAAATCTACAATTTCAGTTCACTTAAAAGCTTTACGAGAGGACGGAATTATTGACTATAAATTAAATCCTAATGATAATCGTAAAAAAGTCTTTTATATATCTTCTAAATTTGTAGGGGAAGTCAATCATTCAGAACCTAAAAAATTAAATGAGAATAAAACGGATTATATTGTTAAAAACATTATAGAGAATGATAACGGTTTTGAATTCTCATCACTTCTATTCCATACCTTAAGAACTACCTTGATTCAAGAGGGAATTAATATAGATCCAATTTTACATGAAGCTGGTTTGAAAATTGGTTTATCTTTGTTTGATCAAGTTTATGATGAGGATTTCGAACAATTCCTCAATAACATTGCTCAATTTTGGTCAGATAATGGGTTAGGTAAACTTACAATAGAAATTGGAGATATTATTACAGTTACATCTGTTGATTGTTTTGAATGCTATTTACTCCCAAAGACAGGAAAACCTGCATGTTTCTTAGATTCCGGAATTTTAGAAGCATTAATGTCATCCTATTTTAACTCAAAGGTTGACGTTACTGAGGTAAAATGTTATACAATGGGAGATGAATGTTGTACTTTCTTAATAGAACCTAAAGGTGAAGTATATTCATTTGTACAAGATGTTTCTAAATAGTTAAAGTTATTTTTTTTTTTTAAAATGAATAAATTTTTTTTCATTTTTTTTTCATTTGATAACATTCACTCAAACTTAAAATCTTCTTAAAAAGATTCTTAAACTATTTTTTCTATTTCAAATATTATTTATTAAAGAGATTGAGTTTTGGATAATTTTTTTTTAAAAATCTAAAGTAAAATGGGAGATTTTAATTAAGGTTATTATCAATCTTTAGGTAAAATATAATATTTTAAAAATATTTGTACAGGAATTAAATTTTAAAAGTATTTATATAAAAATTAGCTATTTTAAAAATAGTTTTAGATAAAAATTAACTATTTTAAAAATATTAAAATAATGTTTTTAATTTTTGAATTTAACTATTGTGGTAGTTAAGTAAGGTTTTTCATTTGAGAATCCTTCGACTATTTTTTCATCTTCCATAGTACAATTTTCTACAGAATAGACAGTTTTTTCTCTAGGGTCCTTTAGAATCTTATTTTCAACCTTTCTGGAGTTTCTTGATGTTTTCATAAATACGAAATTATCAGATTTATCAATAATGTCCTTGATACTCTTATCTATTTTCGGTACAATGGTCAATGTTTCATCTTTTTCAACTAAAGGTTCTCCAATTGCAGCTGCACATGCTGTAAATGAGGTTATTCCTGGAATAACTTCAATATCATATTTTTCATCAAGATTTTTTTGTACATATGTAAATGTTGAGAAGATTGACGGATCACCTAAAGTAATAAATGCCACATCCTTTCCATGGTTTAGATAATCTGAGATAATAAATGCTGCCTCCATCCAATGTTTTCTAAGATGGTTTATATCTTCCTTCATTGGAAATAGAGGTTGTACAACCATGGCTTTTTTTTCTCTTTCATCTAATAATGGCTGTATTATGGATAATGCAATACTCTCCTTTTCTGCCCCTGCATGTGGTGCGCATATTACATCAACTTCCTTAAGGATTCTTGCAGCTTTTAAGGTTAATAGTTCCATATCCCCAGGTCCTACACCAATTCCATATAACTTACCTTTCTTTTCCATATTATCACCTATAATGCTTATTAATTATTTTAATGTAATCATAAAATTAGTTTGTTTTTTTAAATTTTTAGTTTATATATAAATTATTATTTCTTATTAATATTAAATCTAACTTTAAACTGTTAAATATTATTTTTCAATTGGACACTCATAATATTTATAAAATAATATATCCAATATTAATTTATGAATGATTCTCTTTTTTGCCCTAAATGTGGAATGTTAAAATCTAATTGTATCTGTGAAAATAACAAGAAGAATAATAATTCTTCAAAAAATAATAAATCTAATGATTTATTGCAATACATGGATACAAAGAAAAAAACAAAATCCCCGCTTATTAATGATATTCCCGGAGTATATTCTATTGAAGACCATAGATTAAGTGAGGATAGAATAGGATATCTTAAAGATAAATATCCATATATTAGTGATGATATTATTGAGAATTTTCCTTTTGAAAGTCCAAGACAAGGACAGTTGGAAATTATTCAGGAAATAGAGGATGCAATTTCAAAGGGTTATAAGTATATTATTCTGGAGGCAGGTACCGGTACAGGTAAATCTGCTATTGCCTCAACTTTGGCACGTATGTATCAATCTGCTTATATTCTTACTATGACTAAACAATTACAAAATCAATATGCAAGGGAATTTGATTTTCCACTTGTTAAGGGAAGGGGTAATTTTTCATGTCTTATGGGTGGTGATGAGGTAACCTGTGATATGGGTGTTTGTAAAACCACTATTAATTCTAAAAAGTTCTTTTGCCCATTTTCAATAAGTAAAAATCCAACTTTATCTGGAACCGAAGCTTTTGAGGATTCTTTCGGCAATCAAATATATTTTAACACTGAAAATCACTGTAACTATTGGCAACAGAAAGCCGATGCTATTAACTCTCCAATAACCTTAATGAATTATGATTACGCTTTTCTTGAGTTAAACTATGTAAAACATTTTGGTGTGAGATCACTCCTCATTTTAGATGAGGCCCATAATATCGAAAATAAATTAATGAAAAGTTTAGAGTTGACCTTATCCAACCAAAGACTTGAGAAGGATATTAAAAAACACATCTCTGAAAATACTTTAAAAGATGGTAGTGTTGAAGATTGGATTCTGGAGATTGAATCTTTATATGAGGCATACCAGGATGTGGATCTCAAGGAATTGCCTATAAACAAAGTAGAAAGGATTAGAAGCACTACAAGTAGATTAAAATCATTAAGGGATCATCTTGAAAAGGAACCTAAAAATTGGGTTATTGATGTAAATGAGGAAGCTGTATCATTTAAACCACTTAGAGTAAATCATTATGCTAAAGACAATCTTTTAAAATATGGTGATGTTTGCATATTTATGAGTGCTACAATATTATCTCATAAGATGTTTACAAAATGGTTAGGTCTTAAGGATAACGAGGTATACTACATTAAAGTGGACAGTCCCTTTCCAGCTTCAAAAAGGCCTATTGAACTTAAACTTGTAGGAAAGATGTCTAAAAATAGAATCAGAGACACCGCTCCTAAGATGATTCCAGTTATAAATGATATCTTAAGAAAGCATCCTGATGATAAAGGATTGATTCACACTCATAGTTATCAGAATTCACGTTTCATTACTCAAAACATTCCAAACTCTAGGTTAATATCACATACTTCTTTAAATAGACAGAGAGTTTTGGATTATTTTGAAAATGATGACAATCCCTTAGTATTGGTTTCTCCATCAATGAGTGAAGGTGTAGACTTGCCTTATGATAAATGCCGTTTCCAGATAATTTATAAGGTACCTTTCCCATATCTTGGGGATAAACAGATAAATATGAGGCAGAGAAGGGATAAAAGATGGTATGCCTATAAGACCGTCATGACTATTATGCAGGCTTATGGTAGAGGAATGAGGGCTGAGGATGATTCTTGTACTACGTATATTTTAGATAAAGATATTACAATGCTGTTTAAAAGTCCATTATACAAATCATTAGTTCCTGACTTTTTTAAAGAAGCTATTGTAGAAAATGAGTATGTAAAATTAATTAAATAAAATTTTATCATTAATCCTTTTTAAAAACAGTTATTAAAGCGGACCTAGGGGGATTTGAACCCCCGGCCTCGGGATCCGAAGTCCCGCGTCATTCCAGACTAGACCATAGGACCAATTTAACACTAAATACTTTCTCTTTTATAATTAATAAATCTTGTTTAAATCTTCAGATAATTAGTCAAAATTAAAATGTATTAAATTGTTTTGAAGAATTTGCCATTTCTTATATGGACCATTTATAATTTAATAAGATTCTTAAAATCCTTATTTTTAAATATAAAAATTGATATTGTATTTCTTATTTTTATCTGAAATCAATATAATATTTTTTATACTATTAGAAAGATATATCTTAATAATTGATTATAGGTTCTGTTATTATGTTAACTAAAAGAATTATTCCTTGTTTAGACTGTGATTTGCAAGTTCCTGAAGGTCGCGTAGTTAAGGGAATAGAATTTAAAGAGATTAAATATGCAGGAAATCCTGTAGAACTTGCTACTAAGTATTATAATGATGGCGCAGATGAGATTGTAATTCTGGATATTACTGCCTCACATGAAAGGCGGGAAACTATGGCAGATGTTATTGAAAGATTAACTGAAAATGTATTCATACCTATATGTGTAGGTGGTGGAATCAGAAAAGTTGATGATTATATTAAAATGCTTAAAGCTGGAGCCGATAAATGTTCTACTAATACTGCAGCTATTCATAATCCTGACTTAATAAATGATGCATCAAAGGTAGTTGGTTCACAGGCATGTGTAATTGGTATAGATGCAAAAAGGAGATATGTTGAAAATCCATCTGATGCACCTGATAAAAATGTAGTCGAGATTAAACATCCTAGATCTACCGATAAATCCAATTACTGTTGGTTTGACTGTAGCATATATGGAGGCCGTGAATTTACAGGTATTGATGCAATTTCATGGGCTCGGGAATGTGAAAGTAGAGGTGCTGGTGAAATTCTTTTAACTTCTATGGATGGAGACGGTACCAAAGAGGGCTATGATTTGGATTTAACCAAAGCCATTAACGATGCAATCGATATTCCTGTAATTGCCTCTGGTGGTGTGGGTAATCCGGAAGATATTAAAAAAGCATTTCAAGAGACAGATGTAAGTGCAGCTTTAGCAGCGAGTATTTTCCATTTTGGCGAATATCCGGTTCCGGTTGTAAAAGAATATTTAAACAATAATGGAATTAATGTAAGGGTATAGCAGATTTTGTGATCTTATGAATTTTGATAATCTTATTGATTTGGAGTTAACCCAATATTCTGGTCAGACATCACAGTCTCCATGGAAATTTGATAATGGATCTAATAGTTTTAATAATGTGGTTATTGTAGATAATATTCCTGTTCTTTTGAAATTAAGTCAAAATAATATAAATTCAATGAGTTTAAATTATGAAATACCAACAGCTATTGACGAATCGATTATAGATAAAAATAAATTAGAATCTGAATTAAAATCTGAGGTAAATAGGATTTATGATTTAGGTTATGATTTGGATAAATTCTACAGCTATTTAAAAGAAGATGAGAAATTAGCTCCCTCTGCAGAATTCTGTAAAGGTCTTAGACTTTTCATTGCAACTGATCCTTTCGAATCGATTATTGCATCTATTTCCTCATCAAATAATTCAATAGCACGATGGACTAAAACCATTGATGAAATTAAAAGGATATGGGGAGACGAGTATCTCTTTCCATCTGGAAGATACTATAAGTTTCCACCTTCCGAGGTATTGATGGAAGCTTATGAAAATAATCTGGAGGAATATGAAGCAGATAATAGACAGATGGAAATAGAATGTTATACCAACAATCTCAAATCCTGTGGATTAGGTTATAGGGTACCTTATGTTAAGCAGGCTAGTGAGATATTTACACTTGAAATAGACCTCAACGATTTCTATCATATGTCCTATGATGAGGCATACAATGAAATAATTAAGATTAAAGGTGTAGGTCCTAAAGTTGCTGATTGTATCTTATTATATGGTTTTAATTTTAGGGAAGCCTTTCCATCTGATGTCTGGATTAAAAGAATAGTTTCATACCTATACTTCGATAATGATCAGAGTATTCCAGTTAAAGAAATCAGAGAATTTGGTATGGAAGAGTTTGGTGATTATGCCGGATATGTTCAATTGTATCTTTTCCACTATGCAAGAAAATCTGGTTTAATGGATAAATTATCTAAAAAATAGCTTTTATTTATTTTTTTTTAATTTTAATACACTAATTTTTTTATTTTTATAAATTCAATATCTAGGAAATAGCTTTTATCTTTTTTTATTTTAGTAGGCTAATTTTTTAAATTTGGAAATAGTATCATTGTTTTTTTTTAAATGGCTATTTATAAAAAGATTAAGCAGTTGAATTAACAACTGCATGTTTGTTTAACCTGTTACAGTTACTTTGGTCATTTTATCTCCTTGCCTAATCTTATAGACAACATCCATACCTTCAATAACCTGACCAAATACGGTATGGACTCCGTCTAAATGAGGTTGTGGAGAATGTGTAATAAAGAATTGGCTTCCACCAGTATCTTTACCTGCATGAGCCATTGATAAAGCACCAGTACCATGTTTGTGTGGGTTTCCTTCAGTTTCGCATTTAATTGTGTAACCAGGTCCTCCAGTTCCATCTCCGTTAGGATCTCCACCTTGGATAACGAAGTTAGGTATAACTCTGTGGAAAGTTAAACCATCGTAAAATCCACTATTTGCTAATTTTTCAAAGTTAGCAACAGTACCGGGAGCTTCATTTGGGAATAATTCTAATATTATATCTCCCTTTTCAGTTTCTATTTTTGCTTTTTTCATAATATCACTTTTAAAATTATAAATTAATTTATAAGTTTATTAGTATTTTTACAAATCAATTTATTTTTATAATATTAATGGTATTTATTTAATTTAAATCTTATGATTTTAATGAATTTTTACAGATAATCAATCCTTAGTCTATTTTAGTTTTTCCAGACAAAACATTCTGATAATCCTTATAGTTTTCTTTTAAAAGTTCCGGAATATTTAATTCGTATGGGCAACGTTTTATACAATCCCCACATTCCTCACAGTCATTGATTTTAGACATCATCTCCTGATATTCCTTTGTTAGATATGGTTCTGTTGGAAAACGTCTAATCCATAAAGACATTCTAGCACACATGCTGATTTGTATATCCTCTTTGCAGGGTTGACAATAAGCACATCCACGACAAAAATCACCCTGAAGCTCTTCTTTATCTTTTCTAATTACTTCTTTGATTTCATCATCAATTCTTGGATTGATTTCTCCCCATTTTAAGAATTCATCTAATTCAGACTCTTTCTGAATACCCCAAATCGGAACGACTTCAGGATACTCTTCAATAAATGCATAGGCTGCCTTAGAGTTTTTAATTAATCCTCCACTTAAGGCTTTCATTGCAATAAATCCCATATTATTTTCCATGCATAAATCTAAAATTCTAAAATCCTTTTCATCAGATAGGTATGAGAAAGGATATTGCATGGTTTCAAATAAACCACTTTTTATCTCTTTGTTTGCAAGTGAGTGCTTATGTGAGGTTATTCCAATATGTTTAATTAATCTCTCTTCTTTGGCTTCTAAAAATACGTCGTATATCCCATGTTCATCATTAGGCTTTGGACAAAATGGAGGATTATGAAATTGATAAAGGTCAATATAATCGGTTTTAAGATTTTTAAGACTGGTTTCTAAATCTTTCCACACTTCTTCGGGAGTAGTTGATTTGGTCTTTGATGCAATATAAATATTCTCCCTTACATTTGATAATGCTTTACCAATTCTTTCTTCACTATTTGTATATGCTCTTGCAGTATCAAAAAAGTTAATACCATTATTATAAGCTTTTTTTAGAAATTTAATAGCGTCTTTTTCATCAGATCTTTGAAGGGGTAATGCTCCAAAACCTATTTTATTTACTATCATTCCAGTTTGACCTAACTCAATCTTTTCCATATAATCACTAATCTAATTAATACTAATACTATTATTTTAATAATATTTTATTAATTATATCTAAATAAATTTTTTATAGTATATGGATTAAATTATTAAAATAGTGATAATTATTTTTCAGTAATTTAAAATTTCAAAATTATTTATTAGTTTATTCTTTTAATTCTTTGGTGAGAATATGGTTGGCATTTCTGTTATAGTTCCTGTTTATAATGTGGAAAATTATTTGGAGGAAGCTCTTAATTCTATTTTAAATCAAACATTTACGGATATTGAGGTTTTATGCATTAATGATGGTTCTAAAGATAATTCCTTAAATATCCTGTATGATTTCCAGAAAAGGGATGAAAGAATTAAAGTTATTGATAAAGAAAATGGCGGATGTGGATCTGCAAGAAACAGGGGTCTGGATTTAGCTAAAGGTAAATATATTTATTTCTTTGATCCGGATGACAAAACAAAACCTGAGGCATTAGAAAAATTATATAATAATGCAGAATCTAATAATTCCGATTTAGTAATGTTTAAACTTGCAACATTTATAGATGGCCATGAGGTAGACTACAACCATCCTGCATATAATTTTGATGAGCTATTTAAAGGTAAGGATTTTGATAATTTTTCCTTCAACCGTAATGACATTAAACATTATGTTTTAAACTCCTCTTTTGCGCCATGGTTAAAACTATATAAAAAAGAGTTTTTGGACAGGTATGATGACTTTAGATTTGTATTGGGCCTTGCTTTTGATGATGTTCCCTTTCATGTAATGTCCCTTGTTAGAGCTAAGAGAATTTCATTTGTACCGGATTATCTCTATTTCTATAGATTGTCCAATCCTACATCTGTCAATAATACAAAGTCTAATCAAATAGACATTTTCAAAATCATTGACATTGTTGAGGATTTCTTAAAAAATGAAGGGGTCTTTGATGAATTTGAATATGAGTTTACTAAATTCAAAATAGAACATATTTTAAGATATATTCTATCAACCAATTCTATCGAATACTTTAATTTAGCAAAAGACCAATTCAAAAACCTAAACGTTAAGTCTATTCCAAAAGATTCAGATTTACTTGGAAGATATAATCTACTATTGGACTCAGATTCATATTTTGACTATCAACAGAATCTATTATTCTATAATAATCGTATGAATAGAAAATATCATATAATAAATACCGGTCCTTTATTTTATGCTAAAAAAGCTTATAAAAAATTATTTAAATAATCAGATTATTATAATCCTATTAAAATTTTTAATGATTTTAATAATTTTATTCATGATTTTATTATTTATTTTTCTTATAAAAATTCAAGATACTTATTTAATGAAAAATTTTTTATTATATTAAATGAATAAATCTATTTGTATTTCTATTGATTAATTTTAATCAAATTAAAACTTATATTTATTTAATTTTTATTAACCCTTATTTTGAGGAATTATGTATGAATAGTCAAGAAGTTATGGATTCTTATGATAAACATGTTCTTCATACCTATGGAAGACAACCTATTGTTGTAGACCATGGTCATGGAGTAAAAGTTTATGATTTGGATGGAAATGAATATTTGGATTTTTTCGCTGGAATTGCAGTAAATAATGTTGGTCAAACTAATGATAAAGTTGTTGAAGCTATTAAAGAACAGGCTGAAAAGGTTATTCACTGTTCTAATATTTACTATAATGAACCATGTGCAAAACTTGCAAATACATTAGCAGAAGTATCAGACTTTTCTAAGGTATTTTTCTCAAATAGTGGTGCTGAAGCTAATGAGGCAGCTATTAAACTTGCAAGAAAATACACAGGTAAAGGTGAGATTATAACCGCATTAAAATCTTTCCACGGAAGAACAATGTTAACTGTAACTGCAACAGGTCAAGAACAATTTTCTAAACAATTTAAACCATTACCACCTGGTTTTAAACATGTTCCATATAATGATATTAAAGCAATGGAGGATGCCATCTCAGATGATACCTGTGCTATAATGTTAGAGGTACTACAAGGTGAAGGTGGAATTAATGTTGCAGATAAAAAATACATGAAGGATGTTGAAAAACTCTGCCATGATAATGGCATTCTTCTAATTATTGATGAGGTTCAAACTGGTATTGGAAGATGTGGAACCTTGTTTGCATATGAAAACTATGGTATCAAACCAGATATCATAAGCCTTGCTAAAGGTTTAGGTGGAGGAGTACCAATAGGTGCGACTTTAGCTACCGAGGAGGTTTCTAAAGGTTTTGTTCCGGGGGACCATGGTTCAACCTTCGGCGGAAATCCATTGGCTGCTGCTGCAGCAAATGCTACATTAGGTGTTATTAAGGAAGAAAACCTATTGGATAATTGTAAAAAAATGGGCAAATACCTTAAAGAACAATTAAACACTTTAAAAGATAAATATGATTTCGTATCTGATGTAAGAGGTCTTGGTCTTTTAGTAGGTATTGAACTTACTATGGAAGGTGGAGATATTGTTGATAAAATGAGAGAAAAAGGGGTTTTAATAAACTGTACTGCAGGTAATGTTTTAAGAATTGCTCCTGCTCTTATTATTAAAAAAGAAGATATTGACACCATGGTAGAAAAATTAGACCAAGTCTTTGCAGAATTATAACATATTATTTTTCTTTTTTTCTATCTTTTTGTTACTTAGTTAAATTCTTTTAGTTACTATTTTTTCTATTTTTTTTCTATCTTTTTGTTACTTAGTTAAATTCTTTTAGTTACTATTTTTTCTA
>JBJEIL010000165.1:16590-20948 GCA_051876995.1 Methanobrevibacter sp.
TTTTCTTCTATTTTTTAAAGACTCAACTTCTTTGATTGCTTTTTATAGGGATTTATTTTAAATCTAAGAGTTAATTTTAATTTCATTATTTAATTTAAGTAGTTTAATTTATCATTTTTTAAAAAAAGTATTTTGTTCTTGATTATTCATTTAATTTGATTATTAAAAAAAAGTAAAAGTTTTAGGAATTTTTATTAAACAGTGTTTAAATTGTCCAATTCTTCTTTTCTAAGACTTTTAAGGTAGGTCTTGAGAGATTCATTTCTCTTATCTCATCAAGTGTTTTCCAAGCATAGTCAACATGTTCATCGCTGATTTTTACATTACCATTTAATATATTTACTTTCATATAAACTTGTACAGTTGTTCTTTTAGGTTGAATGTCCTCTAATGCCTCGTAAAAACTATCAATTGATATGTCAAGGTTAGTCTCTTCCTTAAATTCTCTTATTAATGTTTGATCAAAGTATTCATTCTTTTCAGCTTTACCACCTGGAAACTCCCATAAGTCTGCATAAGTTCTACATTTAGGATGTCTTTTTAAAACTAATATTTTACCGTCTTTTTGAGCTATTCCTCGCATTACAAGTCCAAATGGTTTTTCCATACTTTAACCTCTAATTACTTATATTATAATCTTATAATTTTATAATTTAAAAATTTTATGTATACCTAAATTTTATATAGTATTAAGTTTATATCTTATGTGATATCTTTTGATAGAATAATTATAATAATAGAAGTAATAAATCTAATAATATAATTAATTGGCTTGATTTAATAAATGTTTTAAATCAATCAAAATCAACAATTTAAGAATTGATAAGTAATATATTTTTTTGTTGGAGGATTAGAATGGACTTAAATATTAAAGTAAATGATAAAGACCATTTAGATATTGGCGGTGCTGATGCAGTGGATATTGCAAATGAATTTGGTACTCCAGTATATGCAATAGATGAAAACCGTATTAGGGATAACTATAATAGATTTTACAATGCCTTTTCAAAATATTATCCTGATTTTAAAGTATTCTATGCTTGTAAAGCAAATACAAACCTTGCTGTTATGAAAATTTTAGAAAGTGAGGGTTGTTGTGTTGATACAGTATCACCTGGTGAAGTTTATATCTCTGAAAAATTAGGATTCTCTCCAGATAGGATATTATTTACAGGAAATAACATTACAAATGAAGAGCTTAAAATGGTTCATGACATGGGTGTTATTTTAAATGTCGATTCTAGATCCGCTTTAAAAAGGCTTGCAGAAGTTGTTGATCCTAAAGGTTTAAAAGTATCCATAAGGGTAAATCCAATGGTTGGTGCAGGTCACCATGAACATACTATTACCGGTGGGGTAATGAGTAAATTTGGTATTATGGATAATGAGGCTACAGAAGTTTACAAATTAGCTCAGGATTTAGGATTTGATCCTATCGGTATCCATTCACATATAGGTTCAGGCATATTAGATCCGGAACCATTTAAGTTGGCTATTGGTTCTACTATGGATATAGCAGGTAAAGTACATGAGGATTTAGGTATTGACTTTGAATTTGTTGATTTTGGTGGAGGTATAGGAGTACCTTATACACCTGATGAGAAGGCATTGGATATTGATCATTTTGCCCATGAAAATGTGGAGTTCTTTAAAGGAAAATTAAAAGAATATAATATGAAAAATCCAACCATGTTCTTAGAACCTGGAAGATATATAGTTGCAGATGCTGTAACCTTACTTGTACAAGTAAACAGTGTAAAACAAAGTTATAGAAAATATATTGGTGTGGACGCAGGATTTAACACCTTACTTAGACCATGTATGTATGGTTCCTACCATCATATTGTGGATGCAAGTAAAATGAGCGCACCAATAACACAAAAGGTAGACGTTGCAGGAGATGTATGTGAATCAGGAGATTTATTTGCAAGAGATAGGCCTCTTCCAGATATTGAGGAAGGGGATATTTTAGGTATTTTAAACAGTGGAGCATATGGATTTACCATGGCTTCAAACTATAATTCAAGACCACTTCCTGCTGAGGTTTTAATTAAAGACGGTAATCCAACCTTAGTTCGTAAAGCTCAAACATTTGATGATCTATTTAGAAATCAAATTATCCCAGATTATTTACAATAATCGATTTGATTTATGAATCCTTATATTTGGGGAGGTATTTATTATGGATTTAAAAGGTTTAAAATTTTCTAAAATGCATGGTATCGGTAACGATTTTGTGATTATTGATGAAAGTAAACAAATAGTTATTCCTGAATCAGATAAACCTGAGGCATGCAGATTCTTATGTGATAGACATTTTGGTGTAGGATCAGATGGGGTATTATTTGTTGAAACCTCAGATCTGGCGGATTTAGGATACAGGATGTTCAATCCAGATGGTTCTGAAGCTGAAATGTGTGGAAATGGTATTAGGTGTTTTGCAGATTTTGTATATCGTAAGAAAATATTGGAAACAGAATCAATGGCTATTGAAACTAAAAGCGGTATCAAAACAGTTGATATTACCTTAGAAAACAAAGAACCTAAATTCTTTAGAGTTAATATGGGTTTATCCACCTTTAACACCGATGAGGTTCCAATGAAATATGATAAAGAGGAATGTGTTGACGGTGAGATTGAAGTAGATGGGGAAAAGTTTAATATCACCGTTTTAAGTGTTGGAAACCCTCACGTTATAATATTTGTTGACGATGTTGATAGTGTGGATATTGATAGATTTGGTCCATTGTTCGAGTCACACCATCTATTTCCCGAGAAGATTAATGTTCACTTTGTTGAGGCTATCTCAGAACATGAAGGTAAAATGAGAACCTGGGAACGTGGTGCTGGAGTAACTTTGGCATGTGGAACCGGTGCTACATCTACAGCTATTGCAGGTTACAAATTAGGTGTTTTCGGTTCTGATGTTCTTCTACATTTACCTGGTGGAAATCTTAAGTTCACTGTATATAATGAGAATGACCAATTAGGTGCATTTATGGAGGGACCTGCTACTTTAGTATTTGATGGGGAAATCCAATAAATTCTAAATTTCATTTTCTATTTCTCTTTTTTAGACTAATTTTGATTTATGTCACTTTTTTTTAAGATATTTTCTGCTGATTTTTTTTATTTTTTATATGAATATATTAATAAATAGTTAAATTTATTAATTAATTTAATTAGAAATATATTCAATAATTATACTTATTTTATAAATTATTACCTTATTATTATTGGAAAACATTGGAAATGGTGAATTTATGGTAAAAGTTTCAGTTATAATACCTATATATAATGTTGAGAACTATTTAGAAGAGTGTTTAGATAGTATTGTTAATCAGACTTTAAAAGATATAGAAATCATATGTGTTAATGATGGTTCTAAAGATAATTCATTGGATATTATAAATAAATATGCAGCTAAAGATGATAGGATAATTGTAATTGACCAGGAAAACGGTGGTCATGCAGTAGCTACAAATAGAGGAATGGATTTAGCTAAAGGTAAATACCTTTATTTAATGGATTCAGATGATTTTGTTAAAACAGATGCCCTTGAAAAATCATATAAATTGGCTGAAGAAAAGCAAGTTGATTTTGTGCTTTTCCAAGCTATAAACTATGATGATGATAATGACATATACTATAAAACTGAACAGTATAGTATGGAAAGAGTAGCTAATAAAGTACAAAATAAAATATTTAATTATAAAGACTTAGATGCAGATTTAAGTTTTGATATTACTGTTACTCCATGGACTAAACTTTATAATAGGGAATTTATTGAGAAATGTGGAGCTAGATTCCCTGAGGGACTTATTTTTGAAGATAATGTGTTTTTCTGGGAAGTTTATTTAAGTGCTAATAGAATTTATTTCTTAAAAGATCATTTATTCTATAGAAGATGGCATGGTAATTCATCAACCCGTGCAGGTGATCAACGTTTTATTGATAGTATTAAAGTAGGAGATTTATTAGTTGATACTTTTAAAAGATTTAATATTTTAAATGGTGAGTATGAATATAAATTATTAAATAAATTAGTTAAAACTAATTTTCATAGATTTAAAAAGATTAAACCAGAATTCCAGCCAATGTTTTTTGAAGTATTAAAAGGAACATATGAAAATTGGGTAAATAATAAATTGTCTTATGATGAGATTAAAGACAAATTAGATATGCGTAATTCTTTTATATTTGATACAATTTTGGATAATGATAATGATCAAGTTGTTTTATTATCAGTTGAAAACTATGATTTAAAACATATTAATAAAAAATTATTATCTTCTAGAAGTTGGAAGATGACAGAGCCTTTAAGGAGATTTAAATATAGATTTAAAGGAAAACAATAA
>JBJEIL010000166.1:0-4458 GCA_051876995.1 Methanobrevibacter sp.
GAAAGTGGAAAAAGAATAAAGGATTATGACGGAAAATCCAAATATGTTAAGAAGGATATCGGTAAAGTTTTGAATTATTATAATAGACCTAAAGTGGCGGAAATTAAAATTTGGGATGATTTGTCTTTAGGTGATGAATTGATGGTTCAGGGACCTACAACAGGATCTGTTCGTTATACAGTAGACTCAATGGAGATTGAAAATAAAAGGATTGAAAAAGCTTGTAAAGGTCAGGATGTAGGGGTTTATTTCCCCGAGAAGTTACGTAAAAATGATTTTGTATATAAATTAGTTAAAAGGGAAGATTTTGAAAGTTAAATTATTCCTACATTTGATGAAAGATATGATTTATTTGGTTTAATTAATCTATTTTTATCCTAATATTTACTTTAAAAAATATGGATTTATCTGGTTTAATTAATTTATTCTTATCTTAATGTTTATTTTAAAAAAATATATTTATAAAAGAATTGAGGATTTTCTATGTGTGAAAAAAGAATAGCTATTTATGGTAAAGGGGGTATTGGTAAATCTACTACAGTGGCCAATTTATCAGCAGCCTTAAGTAATGAAGGTTTAAAAGTTATGGTAATAGGCTGTGATCCTAAGGCTGATACTACTAGAACATTATATGGTAGGAGGATTCCTACTATTATAAATACTATTAAAGAAAATAGAAATCCTGAATTGGAAGATATAGTTTTTAAAGGTTATAATGATATTTTATGTACTGAAAGTGGAGGTCCTGAACCTGGTGTAGGCTGTGCAGGACGTGGTGTTATTGTAGCTATGAAACAACTTCAGAAACTTAATGCTTTTAGTGGGGATATTGATGTGAGATTTTATGATGTTTTAGGTGATGTTGTCTGCGGAGGTTTCTCAGTACCTCTTAGAAAGGACTATGCAGACGAGGTTTACATAGTTTCCTCTGGAGAGTATATGTCTCTTTATGCTGCAAATAATATTAGTAGGGGAATTAAGAAACTTAAAGGACAATTAGGTGGAATAATTTTAAATAAACGTAACGTTAACAATGAAGAGGAGATTGTTAATGCATTTGCAGAAAAAATAGGTACTAAGGTAGTGGGTGTTGTTGAGAGAAGCAGTCTTATTCAGGATGCTGAACTTGATGCAAAAACGGTAGTTGAAAAATATCCTGATTCTGATGAAACATCAATTTATAAAAAATTAGGTAAATCATTAATTGAAAATAATGATTATACAATACCAGAACCAATAGATGATGAGGAGTTTGAGGAGTTTTTTAAACTTTACAGTAAAACTTAGTTGATTACACATTTAATTAATTAATTTAATTAGAGTTTTTAATTAACTCTTTAAAATCATTTAAATTGTAGTGTTTCATATTTAAATCCTCATAAGAGTCAATAACTACTTTAAGTGCTTTATCATACTTTTGGAAGTAGTGTAAATGTGAGTTGCATAAACAATCACTGGAGCCGAAATCATCAACAGAATCCTCACTTGCATTCTTAATATAATCGGATAGTTCACATTCTATCTTCTTAGAACTTATTGTGTATATAACCTCAACAATATCTGCATCTTTATTTTTAAGTAAGTAATCTATATGCCAATGTAGTTTCTTATTATCTGCAAGGTGTCTTTTAACTCTTGATTCAATTGAATTCATTGCAGAACCTACATAAACATAATATCCTGGCATAAACTCTATTTTTCCTAGGGCACCAACCTTTGTTTTTATATTTTTTTTAAGTTCTATAATTAAACAATATGTACCTTTCATTTTAACCAGATATAATTTTAAATAGGAATATTTATAAAAGTATTTATGATTAATTTTTTTAGGTGTTTTTTATAAAATGAATTTTGAAATAATGGCTAAGGGTCATCCAAATGTTAGCTCACTTCATAAATCTACCTTTGAGATAACTAAGGATAAAAGTTTAACTAAGGCAGGAGATTGTATAATTGGTCTTGACATGAATAAATCCATGTTGGATTTTCCAGAGGATTTTAAGAATAAACTTCAATCCTCCAATACAAAGGTTACGGTTCAGCTTAAAACCGATAATGGTTATGATGAGATTCATGGAAGGGGAGATTCTAATCTGGAATTATCCCATGAAACAGATATGGTTATAAGAAAAAGTACATTTACATGTAATAGGACATTAATGGTTGAAGCGGATAAAGCTGCCTGTGATTTAAATAGGGATCTTATTGAAGATCTAATTAATGCTAAACAATTATATGTAAATATTATTTTGGATTGAATATCTTAATTTATCATTCATTTCTTAAATTCATATAAAAATATTCTAATTTTCGAAACCTTTATATATTAGTTTTGACTAATAGTTTATTACTGTTTATTAGACTATCTTTTTTTTTATGCGGGGATGGTCGAGTGGTCAAAGGCGATAGGTTGAGGGCCTATTGGGTTAGTCCCTTCGCGGGTTCAAGTCCCGTTCCCCGCACTTATATGACTTTTTTTTTGATTATTATTATTTTATAGATGTGGAATTTTTTACTTGATTTTTTATAATAAATACTAAATTATTTAAATTATTAAAATATAGATTAAACTAGTATAAACTAAAAATTTAAAATTTATTATAAAAAAATTAAAGGTGGTATATGATGAAAGCAGTTATTCCAGCAGCAGGATTTGGAACTAGATTTTTACCTGCTACTAAAGCACAACCAAAAGAGATGTTACCTGTTTTTGATAAGCCTACTATTCAGTATGTAATTGAAGAGGCAGTAGCATCTGGTATAGATGATATTTTAATTGTTACAGGTAAAAATAAAAGGTCTATTGAGGATCATTTTGATAAATCATTTGAACTTGAACACACTTTAAAGGAAAGTGGTAAACTTAAAGCTTTAAAACAAATCCAGGATATCACTGATTTGGCTGATATCTGTTATGTTCGTCAAAAAGAACAGAAAGGTCTTGGAGATGCAATTTATTGTGCTAAGAAACATATTGACGGAGAACCTTTTGCTGTAATGCTTGGTGATACTATTACAAAGGGTGCTGTTCCATGTACTAAACAGCTAATTGAAGTTAGCCAGAAATATAATTCATCTGCAATAGCTGTTGAGGAAGTTCCTGATGAGAAAGTAGAAAGATATGGTATTATTGATGGAAGACCTGTTGAAGATTCTGTATATAAAATTGACAAACTTATAGAAAAACCACCTTTAGCAGAAGCTCCAACAAACTTGGCTATTATGGGAAGATATGTTTTAACTCCAGATATCTTTGATCATATTGAGAATACCAAACCAGGTAAAGGTGGAGAAATCCAATTAACCGATGCGTTAGCTAAATTAAATGTTATCTATGGTTCAATATTTGATGGTAAAACTTATGATATTGGAAACCGTCTTGAATGGTTAATGACATCAATCGAATTTGCATTAGATGATGAGGATGCTCATGATCAAATATACAATTATATGAAATCAATTGTAGACTCCCAATAGATATTTTTAAGGATGTGCTTTTTTATGGAAACTCAAAGAATATTAGTAACTGGTGGAGCAGGTTTTATTGGAACAAACCTTGTAGAGGAATTAAGATCACGTGGTCATGAGGTTTTATCAGTAGATTTATTACATCACGAGGATGAGGCAGATTTATACTCTGATGAATATTCTGATTATGTTAGAGGTGATGTTAGAAATTATCGCCAAATTGAAAGAATTTTTGAGGAAAATGATAAATTTGATTATGTTTACCATTTAGCTGCCGAGTATGGACGTTGGAATGGTGAGGCTTACTATGAAAACCTATGGGAGACTAATGTGATTGGTCTTAAAAACATGATTAGACTTCAAGAAAAACTTAAATTTAGAATGATTTCATTTTCAAGCTGTGAAGTTTATGGTGATTATAAGGGTGTAATCACTGAGGATTTAATGGAAACACATCCAATCAATGAAACATATCAAATGAATGATTATGCTATAAGTAAATGGGCTGGAGAACTTATGGTTATGAATTCCGCATCAATGTTCGGTACAGAAACTGTAAGGGTAAGACCTTTAAACTGTTATGGTCCTCATGAAGCATACTCTCCATATAAAGGTTTCATTCCAATATTTATCTATAAAGCATTACATGACCAACCATATTCTGTACACATGGGTCATAAAAGGATTATTGATTATGTGGGGGATACTGTAAACACCTTTGCAAACATTGTGGATAATTTTATACCTGGTGAAGCTTATAATGTAGGTAGTAAACCAGAATGGGAGAAGGATATTAAAGAATATTCTGATATTGTTCTTGATGCATGTGGTAAGGATGATTCCCTTGTAACTTACACACCACCTGAACCATTTACCACCAAGGTTAAAACAGTTGATTGTTCCAAGGCTATTCGTGATTTAAAACACGACCCTAAAGTATCACCGGAAGAGGGAATTAAAAAGACTGTTGAATGGATGAAAGATTATTAT
>JBJEIL010000167.1:0-4452 GCA_051876995.1 Methanobrevibacter sp.
TTATAAGGTTGTATATAAGTCATTAAGTAAAATAGACACTTCCTCAATCATAACAAATCCAGAATTTGAAAAAAAGATAAATGAAGAAGGAATTAAAGCTCAAAAAGCATATGTTAAAGACATCAATACTGAAAACTTTATTAGATGTTCTTATGAATTCTCAAAAAATATCGGATTATTTAATAGTGAAATTGAAGATATGATTGATGAATTTAACGAATTTTGTATAGGTTCATCTATGGCAATGATTGGAAATACGGTATTCGGCTTTACAAAAGATACAAATTCAATAAGTAAAGAATATTCAATTGCGAATATTGACAATAAAGGAATAAGAATAGAAAAGTAATAAAAGCTGAATTGATAGTAATGGAATAAAAACGAAAAAATAATTAAAGTTAATAATCTGTGATATAATGATTAAACTTAACTATAATATTAAATTATATAGAAAATCCCTTATGAAAATATTAAAACCTACCGATACTGTAATAGAATTAGGCTGTCATGTTGGTGGAAGTTCTAAGATTATTGCTGAAATTTTAGAAGAGGGACAATTAATATCATTAGACAATAGTCCTGAAGCAATAAATAAAATGGAAAAACTTCAGGAAGAATATTCAAATATTAAATTTATAAGTGGTGATGTCCGCCTACATGACATAATTCAAGAAGTATATAAGATTACTCAGAGTGCTGATGTTTTATCAGTAGATTTAGGTGGAGGATATCACCCAGATACTGTTTTTAAAGTTTATTATATATGGTCTTCAACGTTTAAACCTAGAGACTCAATTATTCGAAATAAAGGGATAATAGATTTTGTAAATACCGCCCGATTAGAGGAGAACATAGTTTCAAAAAAAGGTTATCTTGATAGCTATAACGACGAAGGCATACCGCCACAGATTAAGGAGTTTAATCTTTGGACAAATTCTCTAAAAAACAAATAAATTATTAAATACTATTTTTATCCTTTTTTATAATGTAATTTCCAAATTTAATTGAAAAATCTTTAATAATTAAATATAATCGAACTAATAAGAAAAAGATAAACATGGACTAAAATAAATTAATTAGAAACTACTTTTTACCTTATTTTATTTTAAAATTTATAAGATTCACAAATTCAATTAAGACACCTAAAAACAAAAATCAAATCAAATGTACAAAAATAAACATTTTATAAAAGTTTATAAATCTTATTTTATAAAAATTGTATTGATATCTATTAAATTAAAAAAATAGGTATTTTAAAAATAATTTAAAAAGTGAGACAAAAATATGATAGGTAAGAAAATACGATTAGAACGTATTATAAATCGTAAAACTGGAAGGACAGTTATAGCACCTATGGATCATGGTGTATCTGATGGTCCTGTTAAAGGTATTGTAAATATTGATAAAACCATTGAGAATATCTCCAAAGGTGGAGCAAATGCAGTACTCATGCATAAGGGTATTGTAGAAAATGGTCATAGAGGATATGGTAATGATATTGGTCTTATTATACATTTATCAGCAAGTACTTCTTTAAGTACAGACCCTAATAATAAGGTTATTGTAACCTCCGTTGAAAGAGCTATACAACTTGGTGCAGATGCAGTATCAATACATGTAAATGTAGGTTCTGAAACTGAACCATACATGTTAGAATCTTTAGGAGAAGTTGCTGAAACATGTAGTCAATGGGGTATGCCACTTCTTGCAATGATGTACCCACGTGGACCTAATATAAAAGATGAACATGATGTTAATCTTGTAAAACATGCAGCACGTGTAGGTGCAGAACTTGGAGCAGATATTGTAAAAACCAATTATACTGGAGATCCAGCTAGTTTTGAAGAAGTTGTAGAAGGTGCATTAGTACCTGTCATTATTGCAGGTGGTCCTAGTGTAGATTCAAATAAAGATTTACTCCAAATGACCAAAGATTCTATTGAAGTTGGTGGTGCTGGAGTAGCATTTGGCCGTAATTTCTTCCAAGCTGAAAATCCTGAAAAGATAACAAAAGCAGTTTCAAGTATTGTACATGATAATGTTGATGTTGAAGATGCTTTAGAAATACTTAAATAAATCAAAAAATATCAAAAAATAAATTAAATATATAAATACCTATCATATAGGATTTATAAAATTTAATCTATTTTCAAAATCAAAAAGGAGATATGTAATGTCAGAAAAATTTGCTTGGATATTAAACCCACTAAGTAGTTGGGATGAAACAAAAGAAATGATTACAACATCTCTTGAATCTGGAATTGACCATATTGTAAATTTTTCAAGTGAAAATAATGAGAATATAAGAAAACTTGGAAATATAAATATTGTATCAAATAGTGAAGATAGTGATATTTATCTTGTTGGTATTTCCTCTGAGGGAGATGGAACACTTGAATTAGATGAGAATCTAGATAAATCTAAAGATTTAGCTGAGGCAAAAAAATTTAGAAATTTAAATAAACCAGTATGTGCCTATATAGAGATAACTGATAAAAATCATGAACAGTTAGCAGTTAAACTTGGAGACTATTGTGATTATTTAATTCTTGTCGGAAAAGACTGGACTGTAATCCCACTTGAAAACATTATTGCTGACTTACAAACTAAAGATGTTAAACTCATAGCAGCTGTAGAATCTGTAGAGGATGCAAAAGTAGCAATCGAAACTTTAGAAGTAGGTACAGATGGTGTTATCTTTGAACCTAAAGACTTTAATCAGATTAAAGAAATCTCAAAATTAATTGAGAATTTATCCCAGGAAACTTATAGTCTTAAAGATGCAACAGTTACCAATGTAACCCCACTTGGCTCAGGTGATAGAGTTTGCATAGACACTACTGCAATAATGGAACCAGGTGAAGGAATGCTTATTGGTTCATATTCAAAAGCTATGATTTTTATTCACTCTGAAAGTTTAGAAAGTGAATATGTGGCATCAAGACCTTTTAGAGTTAATGCAGGACCAGTTCAAGCATATGTAATGGTTCCTGGTGGAAAAACACGTTATTTATCAGAGCTTGAAGTTGGAGATGAAGTATTAATAGTCAATACTGATGGTGAAACAAGAAAGGCTTATGTTGGTAGATCTAAAATAGAAAAAAGACCACTCCTATTAATTGAAGCAGAATATGAAGATGTAAAAATCAAAACATTAGTTCAAAATGCTGAGACAATTCGTGTAGTAGATAACGAGGGAAAACCTTTATCTGTTGCTGACTTGAAAAAAGGAGATAAAATTAAGGTCTTCATAGATCAAAAAGCTCGCCATTTTGGAATGAGTATTGATGAAAATATTATTGAAAAATAGATATTTTTTATAAATTCAAAAAACACGATAAAATTAAGTTTTTAACTTAATTTTTATTTTTTTAAACAACCACTTTTTTTATGATGATATTATGAGTGATAATATTCGAAGTTTTCTTGCAATTGAAGTAGATGAAAACCTTCTTAACAGAATCAACACAATTGAAGATGATTTTAAACAAATTGATACCAATATTAAATATGTTCCAAGTAAAAACATGCATCTTACCCTGAAATTCTTTGGAAATATTGATTTAAAAATGATAGATAATATTTCAAAGTCAATAGAAAAAGTAATTAAAAACTATAAACCATTTGAACTAAAAATAAAAGGATCTGGTGCATTTCCAAATGAAAAAAGAATAAAAGTTATTTGGATTGGAATTGAGGAGAATTTAGAACTTAAAAGTCTTCAAGAAGAATTAGATCATGAGTTTAACAAATTAGGTTTTAATCTCGAAAGAAACTATATTTCTCACTTAACAATTGGTAGAATGAAAAGTGGAAAGAATAAAAATCAGGTCCAGAATAAAATTAAAAAATTTAGGGATTATGAGATTGGTGATATGTGTGTTAGGAAAATATATCTTAAAAAAAGTACATTAACACCAAATGGTCCAATATATGAAAATATAAAAGAGTTTAACCTTTAGACTTTATAATTTTTAATTATCCACTTTTAATATAAACTTAATTTAAATAAATTTTATTTCTTTAAATAATCTTTAAATAAATTCTATTTAAATTAAAATATAACTTTAAACTAATTTTTATAATCTTATTCTAATTCAATTATCATAATTTCAGAAATTAAAAGAATTCTAATTATGTAAATAATTTTTAAAAAAAAAATCAATCAAGATATAAAATATAAATTTAAACTAATTTTTATAATCATATTTTAATTAAATCATCATAATTTCAGAAATTAAAAGAAAAATTTACCTAAAACCTTAATATACTAATTCTAATTTTTGAAATTAAAAAAGAACACTGATTAAATAAAATAAGCAAAATGAAAAATTCTAAAAATAATTAATTTAAAAAAAAGGAAAAATAGTCAAGAGATTGACTATTTTAAAAAAATACAATTTTTATCTTCTTACTGTTATCTTGCTGTTCATTGTCTTAGCATTAAAGGTA
>JBJEIL010000168.1:0-4424 GCA_051876995.1 Methanobrevibacter sp.
GTTTATATCTATAAAGTAATGTTAAAACATTGGATTGTGAACTAGGACTAATCCATGTTTGCTTTAGATTCGCTTCTGCTATTGACTCCATAACAGCCAAACCAATTAACTCTCCAAGTTTTGAATGCTTACCAGTATTTTCAACAATATTATCCGACTCTTTATCTGAGACTAGAATAATTCCGTCAGTCCCTGTTCCTGTTGCAATACCGCTGGAATACTGGGAGGGAATTTGTTGTTGTTGAAGTACTGCTGATTTTGCTTCTGTAGCAGTCATTAATGCATTTAAAAGAGAATTTTCATTTAAATAACAATTAAAAATTAGTATAATATTTATTGTTCCTACATCCATATCTTTTTTAAGTTTATTCTCTTTTAAATCATAATATACATGATTTTCCTCATAATAAGATGCGGGATCACCTGCTCTTACAGCATTAACTTTTGTTCCTGCAGTTGTAATAGCTGTAACAGATATTTTTTCAAATGATTTTTTAACTATTGAAGTGTTTTTAATATCCGCATGAGTTAGAAGTGAAGATGTTTCATCCACATTCAAATCTAAAGATTTAGCTTTTAATCTCAAATATTCGGCTATTCCATCCATGTTGATTTTATTTATCTCCTCATCAGATAAATGTTGATTAAAAACAGATTTTAAATCTTCCCTATATCCACCATTTAAATAGGATATGGAAACACAATTCTTCCCATATGGAAATTCAACTATAAGAAAGTCTTTATTAGTATAAATTTTATCATGGGAATCAGTTTCATAAATTAATTTAAAATCCTTATTTAACATAATACCAGAGTAAGAGAGATTTTTAAAAAAAAAGAATTAAGAGAAAGGTTATTCCTTATTAAGTTTATCCTTAAATGCTCTTCGAGCTTGACCGATGGTTAATGGATACTCATCATTAAAATCAATTTCGTCTTCCTTTTCAAGTATTTCGGCCAGGTGTGCAATTCTTGGAAGTCTTAGATTAGCCTTTCTTATAAGATCAATGTTAGAGAAAACCTCCTCTGGACTACCTTGCTCTAGAATAACACCTTTACTAATTACAAATACCTTACTTGAATATACTGGTACTAAATCCACATCATGGGTAGAAATAATGATGGTCATACCCTCATCATTTAATTCATAGAGTAATCGTAGAATATTTGATGCACCTTTAGGATCAAGACCAGAGGTAGGTTCATCAAGAACCATTATTTCAGGTTTCATTGCAAGTATTCCTGCAATAGCCACTCTTTTCTTTTGACCCCCACTTAAATGGTGAGGTGCTTTTCTCTCATAACCAGACATTCCAACTCTTTTAAGGGATTCCGTTACAATTTCCTGTGTTTCTTCCTGAGAATAACCAAGATTTAAAGGACCGAATGCAACATCCTCCTCAACAGTAGGTGCAAATAGCTGATCATCAGGGTTTTGAAATACGATTCCCACCTTCTGTCTTACTTTCATCAGTCCTTCTTTTTTATAATTAATTGGTTCTCCGTCGACTAGAACCTCACCACTAGTTGGTTCATAAATACCATTAAAATGCAAGAATAATGTGGATTTACCTGCCCCATTTTTACCCAATAATGAAACCATCTCTCCCTTTTCCACTTTAAAATTGATATGATTTAGTGCAAGAGTTCCGTCAGGATATTTATAACTAACATCTTTAACTTCTAAAATAAAAACCCCTCCATAATTAATATTAATTTATTTTTACTTATATATAAAGTTTAAATTAAAATTAAAAATAATTAAAGTTTGTTTGAACAATAATTAAAATGATTTTAAAAAACTATTAAAAGTATTAATAAAAACAAATAAATAAGAAAATATTAATAATTTCTAAAAAATAGTTTCAAGGATTAATATTTCTTAAAATAAGAATATTATATTAATTTAAAAAATAAAAAAAAATGAAAAATTAGTTCACACCATGGTACACATCACAGCTATGTTTAAACTTAGCAGGATGTATATGTCTGTGAGAGTGTTTTATACCTTCATCTGTTTTAATCTCATTTGAAATTTCAACACCTTCATGAGAATGGTTATGTTCCCCATATCTATGAGTGTGCATATGTGTGTGAACCAGATTATCATCAATAATTTCTTCACTACTATTTAATTGGACATTATCTATTTCAACCTTATTTTCGTCATCTTTTATATCTTCATCAAATTTTCTATCATATAATAATGCTGCATTTAAAACAACAAGGCAACTTCCTGCATTATGAACGATTGCACCAGTTACAGGATTTAACCAACCAATTACAGACATTACAATTGCTACCGCATTAATACACATTGAAAGTGCTATGTTAAATCTTATAGTAAAGAGTGTTGAGTTTGATAATTTTTTAAGATATGGAATCTTGCCAATATCATCACCTAAAAGTGCAATGTCTGCAGTTTCTATTGCAACATCACTTCCAATTGAACCCATTGCAACACTTACATCAGATGTCTTAAGGGCAGGTGCATCGTTGACACCATCACCAATCATACAAACCTGTTTATCTGATGATTTAATCTTTTCAATAGCCTTTAATTTATCCTCAGGAAGAAGATCACCATATACCTTTGAAATTCCTACCTGTTTTGCAAAATATTCCCCTGTTTGTCTGTGGTCTCCAGTAAGTAATATGGTTTCTGTATCCAATTTATGTAATGCCTTAATCATATCCTTACTATCTTCCCTTATAATGTCTGATAATCCAATAAGACCTACAACTTTACCATCTAATGCAACAATTACCAATGCCTTTCCAACTGACATTAATGATTCGATTTCTACCTTAATCTCATCTGTAAATGAGATACTTTCCTCCTTTAGATACTTATCATTTCCACATAATACATCACCATAGGAGTTTTTGGCACTAATTCCCCTACCAGGTATCATTTTAAAATCTGATGAGTCTTCAATATCAATTGATTTATTTTCAAGATTTTCAACAATAGCCTTTGCAATTGGATGTTCACTTCGTTTCTCTGCAGATGCTGCCATTAATAATATATCTTCACTTGTATATTTGGAATCAAATGATATCACATCAGAAACTGCCAATTTACCATAAGTTAATGTACCTGTTTTATCGAAAGCGAAGGTGTTAAGTCCTCCTAATTTCTCGAGTGCTTCGCCTGACTTGATTAACACACCATGTTTTGTAGCCTGTCCAATTGCAGCCATAATAGCTGTTGGAGTAGCTAAAATTAAAGCACAAGGACAAAATACAACGAGAACAGTTACACCACGCTCAATATTTCCAGTAATTAACCATGCCGCAATTGCGATTATTAATGCGACAGGTACAAGCCATGTTGCCCATTTATCTGCAATTCTCTGTGTTGGTGCTTTCTTATTATCTGCTTCCTCTACAAGGTCTATAAGTTTTTGAAGTGATGAATTTTCACCTAAACTTGTAGCTCTAATGTCAATTGCACCATACATATTCATAGTACCGCAGAAAACCTTATCTCCAATGGTTTTATCAACAGGTAAAGATTCACCAGTCATGACAGATTGAGCAATTGGAGAGTTTCCTTCTATAATTTCACCATCAACCGGGATTCTCTCACCAGGTAACACCCTTAATGTATCATTTAATTTAACATCATCTACAAGAATTATGTCCTCACTGTTATCTTCTTTAACGATTCTTGCACGTTGAGGTGATAAATCTATTAAATTTTTAAGACCTTTTTTAGACCTTTCAATGGTCCAATCCTCAAGAAGGGCACCTAAAGCCATAATCCATGCAACTTCACCGGCTGCAAATACTTGACCTATAAGTAATGATGCAACCATTGCCATAGTGATTAATAATGCTGATGAAACCCATTTCTGTTTGATTAATCTGACAAGTGCCAAATATACTAATGGCAAACCACTAATAACTACTGCACCCCATGATGGATCTAACCATAATGGGACTTGAATATGAAATACCATTAGTAAAATTCCAATTAAAAGGAAAATTCCCGCAACAATAGTCATTTTAAGACCTGCAAAGAAATCCATTAATTCTTCAAAATTCATATTATCACATTTATTACTTTTTTATAGTTTATTTATATAGGGAGTATTACTCCATTTATAAAAAAAATATTAGAATATCACTTTTTAATAAGATTATTACATTTTTTAAATTTATTTATATATTAAGTATTACTTATAATCTATAAAAAAAACTCAATATTACTGAGTCTATGAGATTAAACCTTTTAAATGTTAATATAAATATTATGAAAATTTATTTTGTTGTTTTAACTTAAGTTAACTATTTTTTAGATATATTAAACCAATTGAATAAATTCAGGACAATATGAATATTAATTAAAAGTATTACTTTTTATAGATTTATTTAAGTATTAAGTATTACTTGGGGTTTATAAAAAAAATCCAATTTTT
>JBJEIL010000169.1:0-20763 GCA_051876995.1 Methanobrevibacter sp.
GTGTTGGAGTTTTAATTGGAAAAGATGGTTCTGTTAAAAAAACAATCGAAGATACATTAAACACAATACTTGATATCAATAGTGAAGAAGGTACAGTGACTATATATCCTCAAGAAAGTATGGAAGATCCTTTAGGTGTTTGGAAAACCAACTATGTTGTTAAAGCTATTGGACGTGGTTTTAACCCAGAAACAGCATTAAAACTTAAAGAAGATGATATGTATCTAGAAGTTTTAAAATTAACTGAAGCTGTTGGAAAAAATAAGAAAGCGTTAGCAAGACAAAAAGGAAGAATAATTGGTAGAGGAGGAGTTACCAAAGATATTATTGTTGATATGGCTGATATTGATATGGCTGTTTATGGCAAAACTGTTTCACTAATCGGTAAACTTGAAAATATTATGATTGCAAAGGAAGCAATTGAAATGATATTAAATGGTTCAAGACATAAATCCGTATATAGTTTCCTTGAAAATAAAAAACGTGAAAGGAAAGTAAAAGAGTTCAAGGAATCAATAGGCATTAGCCAAGATAAAATTGAACTTAGAGACGATTTAGACTGAATATAATATTTTTATATTCACTATTTTTTTAAAGTTTATAAAAGAATTAGATTTTTTAAATTAAAACAAATAAACTTACTATTTTTAAAAACAATGAAATCTCAATTCTAAAAATAATTTTAACAGGAATTATTGAATTTAAATATTAGTTTTCATATACTCTTGGAAATATTCTTTATATATAAAAGTTGATAGAATATTTTATCTAAAAACTAATAAAAAAAATCTAAACATACACAAGAGTAATAATTTTTATTATGAATAAATTCAATAGAATAATTAAAATAGTAATAGTAATATCATCCATTATTTTTAATAATTATAAAACTAAAAATATTAAAAATATATGAAAAATATTATATATAAAAATCAATATATGTATATGTAAGAGTAAAATAATACAATTTTTCATAATTTTTTAATTGATTTTTTAGATTTTATTCAAGTTTAATTTTTTAAATAAAAAGAATACTTTTTTATTGGATTTTATGATTTATCGAAAAATTAAATACTCTTTTGTTTAGATAAATAATTTTTAAAAGGAGGTTCAATTTGTCTCAACAAGCATCAGAACTCTTTGAAAACTTTCAAGAATTAACTCCATCAGAGTTCTTTAGGAAAAATAAACAGATGTTAGGATTTTCTGGAAAAATCAGATCTTTAACCATAGTTTTCCACGAATTAATTACTAACAGTTTTGACGCAGCTGAGGAAGCAGGTATTTTACCTGAAATCAATATTGATTTAAAAAGGGTCAGCAAAGAACATTATATTTTAAGACATGCAGATAATGGTCCAGGTATTCCAGAACCATTTATTATGAAGGTATATTGTACCATGTTTGCAGGTTCTAAATTCAGAAACATCCAATCCAGAGGCCAGCAAGGTTTAGGATGTAGTGGTTGTGTACTCCTATCACAGATGACTACAGGTAAACCTGCAAGAGTTATCTCCGGATATATGGAAGATGGTAAACTTAAAGGAGTTAAACTTAAATTTAAAATGGATGTTAAAAAGAATGTTGGTCTTTTAATGGACAGGGAAGAAGTAAAATTAGATCATACTGGTGTATGTATTGAACTTCAATTTAAGGATGTTTCCTATTCCATGGCCGAACAAGGAGCATTCGAATATATCCGTAGAACAATGATTGCAAACCCACATGCAAAGATTACATTTAGAGATCCATCTGGACACAAATACATATTCAATAGAGCAGCGGATGTTGTTCCTGTACTTCCAAAAGAAGTATTACCACATCCAAAAGGAGTAACTGCAGACGATATTCACTTCATGGCAAAACATACCGACAAAAGAAGTTACAAAAGTATGTTAACCAGTTCCCTTTCAAGAATGTCAAGTAAAAGAGTTAAAGAAATTGAAGAAATGACTGGAATTGACATGAAAAAACGTCCAAAAGACATGAAATGGGAAGAGGCAGAGGCCATTGTAAAATGCTTTGATAAAATGAAATTCATGGCCCCTCCAAGTAACGGACTCATACCTATTGGAAGTGAACAGATTGAAAAGGGTATTAGACAAATCTTAAAACCGGAATTTGTAGAAACCATTACAAGAAAACCCGTAACATATAAGGGTGGTGTAGCATTTATCATTGAAGCAGGTATTGCCTATGGTGGAGAAGCTGGACGTTTAGTTAATGATCAGAGAAAATCCGAAATTATGAGATTTGCAAATAGAGTACCATTAACTTTTGATCAAGGAAGCTGTGCTATTACAGAAGCATTAAAAAGTATTGATTGGAAACGTTACGGAATTAAGGATTTCGAAAATTCACCGATTACCTTATTTGTAAACATGATTTCCACACAGATTCCATACCTATCAACTGGAAAACAAAGTATTGCTCCTGAGCCAGAAATTTTACACGAGGTAAGACAAGCCACAATGACTCTTGCACGTAAGTTACAAAAACATATTAAACGTAAAAAGGCAGATAAAGAAAAAGCAATGCGTTCAAAAATATTTGAAGAAATTGTACCCGTCATCATCGAAGAATCTGCAGCACTTGGTGAGGTCGAGGTTCCGGACTACACCAAGGTCCTGTCAAAAGTTACCAAAAGGGCTATTGCAGAGTTACTTGGTGAAGTTCCTGAAGAGGAAGAAGAGGAAGAAGAGGATGAAGCTCTTATCATGGAGGAACTTGATGAATACGGATATGCAGTAGATGAAGAGCAATCAAATCTTAAAAAAGAAAAATCTTCCCAAAGATTTGCAGTTTCAGAAGATGATCTAATCTATGAGGAAAGAATGAGGGAACAGGAAGAAGCTAAAGAAGCAGCAAAACAAGCTAAAAAAGCTAAAAAAGCTAAAGAAGAAGGTGAATAAATATGGCTGATGAGGAAAGACAACCACTAAAAAAACACATGCCTAAAGAAAAACGTAAAGAATACACCTATAACAAACTTAAATATCTTGGTCAAGACATTATTGATGACGTTACAAAGGATAAGATTCCTACATTAAAAGTACCTTCTAGAGGAACTGGTAATATCCACTATGACCCGGATAAAAGATACTATGTACTAGGTGATAGATACAGTAAAAGATCTATGGGTAATGTTAAGCAACTTAGAAAATTAGGCCAGATGGTTTGTACTGCTAACTTCTGTAAAGATCTTGTTCAAAGAGAAAAGACTGCTACCATCAGGGAAATGTATTATATTAGTGAAGGTTGGGGTGTTGAATTTAACACACAACAAGAATCCAACACTGTTGGAGAAGATTTGGAAGTCATGTTAGGTACTACCCGTGAAGAGTTAGGGCTTATGCCAGAAGAGGATGGTGCATCAGTTTATGGAGACATCACCTTAGAAGATGATGGAGTGGAAATCAACGCACTTAGAGCTGGAAAATCAGGTTATACAATTTCCCCTACAATCGATGAAGTTGAATTTACAGCTCTAGGAGATAATGTAAAAAGAGTAATGGCAGTAGAAACCATGGGGATGTTCCACCGTATGGTTCAGGAACATGCATATGATAAATTTGATACATTAATCATAGGACTTAAAGGTCAAGCGGCTCGTGCTACAAGAAGATTCATTAAAAGGGTTAATGAAGAATTAGGTCTTCCAGTTTATATCTGTAACGATGGAGATCCATGGGGTTTCCACATTGGACAGGTAATTATCTCAGGTAGTGCTAAACTTGCACATGTAAATCATGAACTTGCAACACCTAATGCTAAATTTATGGGAGTAACTGCCAGCGATATTATTAAATATGATCTTCCAAGTGATCCTTTAAAAGATGTGGATGTAATGAGACTTAAGGAATTAGCAAAAGATCCAAGATATCAAACTGATTTCTGGCAGACTGAAATCAAAAAAATGCTTAAAATTGGGAAAAAAGCAGAGCAGCAATCTTTCTCCAAGTATGGTCTTGAATATGTTATTGATGAGTATTTCCCAACTAAACTTAGAGAAATGGGTGCAGATTTATAATTGTAGGATTACAACATAAATACAATATTAAATCAACCACATTTTATACACAGATTTATAATCTAGCAGATAGCTAAAGAACAGATAAAAACACGATTTTTAAATCCATAATAATTTATATTATTATGGAATACTATTTTTTAAAGAGGATAATCTTCATTTAAAAGCAATCTAATTTTTTTATAATATTATCAAAAAATATTTTAATTAATTTATAAAATATAATATTATTAATTAATTTTTAAAGCTTTTTTAATACAATATTAGAAATAGTTTATAATTTAGGACTGATTAAAAATGAGATCAATTGCTGTAAATGGAATTGGAACAATTGGAAAAAGAGTGGCTGATGCAGTTTCAGCTCAAGACGATATGAAAATTGTCGGTGTATGTAAAACAAAACCTGATTTTGAAGCTCGTGCTGCTATAGAAAAAGGTTATGATTTATATATGGCTATACCTGAAAGAGAACAACTATTTAAAGATGCAGGAATAGAAGTTGCAGGTACTGTTGATGATATGATTGAAGAGGCAGATCTTGTAGTTGACTGTACACCAGGCAAGGTTGGAAGAACTAATCTTGAGAAATATAAGAAAGCAGGTACAAAGGCAATATATCAAGGTGGAGAAGACCATGATCTAACCGGAATATCATTTAATTCATTTTCTAATTATGATGAATCATATGGTGCAGATTACTCACGTGTCGTATCTTGTAACACTACCGGCCTTACACGTACATTATACCCAATAAGTCAAATTGCAGATATTAGAAAGGTTAGGGCAGTTATGGTAAGACGTGGAGCAGATCCAAATGAAGTTAAAAAAGGACCTATCAATTCCATAGTACCAAACCCACCTAAAGTTCCTTCACACCATGGTCCGGATGTTGGAACTGTAATGAAAGGTATTGATATTACCACTATGGCTCTTCTTGTACCAACAACCCTAATGCATGAACATAATATTATGGTGGAGTTAAATAATGATGTTTCCACCGATGATATTATTGATGTTCTTGATAAAAGATCAAGAGTTATTCTTGCAGAGGCAAGTATGGGACTTGGCTCTACTGCAGAATTAATGGAATATGCAAAAGAACTTGGAAGAAGTAGAAACGATTTATATGAGATTCCAGTATGGAAAGAATCAATTAATGTAGTTGATAATGAACTTTACTATATGCAAGCAGTACATCAGGAATCAGATGTCGTTCCTGAAAATGTTGATTGTATACGTGCAATGCTTGAGATGGAATCTGATAATGAAAAATCTATTAAGAAAACCAATAAAGCTATGGGAATTCTATAGATTTTTTAGTTTTTTAATTTTTAATTAATTCTTTTTTTTTTCAATTTTTAAACAATTTAGTGATTTTTATGGATAAAGTAATATTTGGACCTGCAGGAAAACCTAAAGGATATAAAGGCAAGGCATATGAGCCATGCGGATATCTTAATGAGCGAAGACTATATGCATATGAATATCAATCAGGCCGCGGACTTAGAATTGGTGAAGAGAGTTCTAAAAAACTTAAGGCAGACTCTAAAAGAAATAAAGTAAAAGTTTCAATGCATTGTCCTTATTACATAAATATGTGTGCTAAAGAAGAGGAAAAAATCCAAAAATCCATTGAAAGCCTATTTAAATGTGGACAAGTTGGGGAATGGATGGGGGCATATAGATTAGTTTTTCATCCAGGTTATTATACAAAACAAAGTCCTAGTTTAGCTCTTGAAAAAGCGGAAAATGGGTATAAAGGATTACTTAAAAAATGCGCAGAGGAAGGACTTGAAAACTATACCTTTGCTCCAGAAACAACTGGAAAGAAATCACAGCTTGGAAATGTTGATGAGATAATCCACATGTGTGAAAATCTCGAGCATTTTGAACCAACTATAGACTTTGCACATGTTCATGCAAGAGGTGAAGGAATATTAAATAATAAAGAGGATTATAATTCTATCTTCTCAAAATTAGAGGACCATCTCAACATTGAAAGATTACATTGTCATTTTACAACAATTGAATATACAAATAAGGGAGAAAAAAGACATCATACCCTAGATGAAAATGATAAGTATGGTCCCAATATTGAGGATTTACTTCAAAACCTAATTGACTATGGATGGGAAGCTACAATAATATGTGAAACACCAAAATTAGATGAGGATGCAATTAAAATGAGAGAAATCTATGAAAGTTTACTATAAACTTTTCATACCTCTATAAACATATTTTAAATATAAATCCAATAATTAACAATAATAGATAAAACAATAAATAATTCGAATTTTTAATTTTAAATAACCTATTTTAATATGGATATAATAAACCACTAATTTTTCAAATTTAATCATTTTATAAATTATCAAAAAAAAAAATTTTAAGAATATTAAACCATTAAGTTTAATAGATAAATAGCATAAATAATAATTTTTATAAACATATTTTAAATCATACAGAAATTAAAATAAAATTTTTTGATTTAAAATTTAAAAATAGAAATAAGTAGGTGTATTTTTTGAAATCAAAAAGTAAATCACAAGAAATAAAGGTTACTAATGTTAAAAAAGTTAACACTCCTACATTAGATGAAATTGAAGCGGAAAAAATTAAAATACAACCTGTAGGATACCCATTTAACTTTAATTTACTTGATGCTACACCACTTGAAATTTCTGATGAAAAATTATTTGAAGAATACGCTAAAGAACAGTGGTTAGGTTTAGAAGTTAAAAAGAATTCATATTTATTTGATCAAAAAATAATACCAGATTATGGATTTAAAATTATAGAAGCTCAGCCAGATAATTCAATTATTACTGAGAAAACACATATTAAAGTAATTGATGAGATAAAAACCTCACAGGAAATTAAACCTCAAAAATATCATATAGATTTTAATGACATCATAGGCCAGGAAAATGCCAAAAATAAAGTGAAGATTATTAAGAAGTATGTTGAAGAACCTGAAAAATTTGGTCAATGGGCACCAAGAAACATATTATTTTATGGACTTCCAGGTACTGGTAAAACAATGCTTGCAAAGGCACTTGCATCAAATCTTAATATTCCATTATATCTAGTTAAAGCAACAAGTTTAATTGGTGATCATGTTGGAGATGGTGCACATCAAATACATGATTTATTTGAAAATGCTTCAAAACATGCACCTTCATTAATATTTATTGATGAAATAGATGCAATAGCACTTCACAGACAATATCAATCATTAAGAGGAGATGTTTCTGAGATTGTTAATTCATTACTTACGGAATTAGATGGAATTAATCCAAACACTGGCGTAGTTACAATTGGTGCTACCAACAATATTCAATTTATTGATAATGCCGTAAGAAGTAGATTCGAAGAGGAAATTGAATTTAAATTACCTAATCTAAATGAAAGGAAAAGAATTCTGGAAAACAATATTACAAGCATTCCTATCAACATAGATATTGACATTGATAAAGTTGCCAAAATGAGTAAAGGAATGTCTGGAAGAGATTTAAAACAAAAAATCTTAAAAACTGCATTACACCATGCGATTGCAAATGATAAAACTACAATTGACATGAGAGATATTGAATATGCATTTAAACAATCAAAAGTAAAAACAGTGAATGAAGTTAAGAATATGTATGAATAAATACATATTTCATCCTTTTCTTAATAATATCCATTAAATTAAAAACGTTAACAATTAATTCATCTCTTTTTTAGCTCATAGTATTCTAATAATAGGAATCTTTTAAAATTATGATAGTATCTTAGAATTAAAATTACACTTTTTTTTAAAATTATAAAGTTTAATGATAATAAATAAAATTTAAAATTAGAAGTTTTATAATAAATACAATTATTTTAAATTAATAAAAAAAGGATTAATCACTATTGATTCTCTTTTAAGAAGAATATTTCCGCAGCCCTTATTAGATCTTCATCACCATTACGGGCAGCTTGTTTAATATTCTTTGAAATATCAAAAAATATTTTATTAACAATTGAATTTGTTAAATTATCAATGATTTTTACACTACCATCTACATCAGCCAACTTAACAATAGCTTTTTCAGATTCACGTTGACGTATCTCTTCCATAGATGACCTTAAATCAGCAAGAATATTGTCAACTTCCATTAACTTAAATGAATTTTTAAGTAAATCAAATTCATAATCGATTATTTTTTCTGCTTCTCCAACTTCTTTTTTCCTCTCAAGTTTAGTCCTTTCAGCAATTCCCCTTAAGTCATCAATATTAAATAATTTAACTCCAATATCCTTTACATCTTCTGAAACATCACGGGGATTAGCAATGTCAATAATCACCGTTTTATGATTAGAATAATCCTTACCAGTATCCCCTTTAATCTTATTTGTAGCATCAACAATTCTTTTCTTATCGATTAGTGTATGAGGTGAACCTGTTGCACTTATAATTACATCGGAAACAGGAAGATACTGATATAAATCATCAAAGAAAATAGCGTTTCCACCTAATTCTTTAGCCAATTTAGTAGCACTGTAATAAGTCCTATTTGCTACAACAATAGCTTTTAGGTTCTTTTCTGCTAATGCCTTAGCTACAAGTGAACCCATCTTACCTGCACCAACAATAAGAACAATTTTATCCTGAAGATCTCCAAGGTTTTCCTCTGCAAGATCAACTGCAGCTGAACCCATTGAGATATGGCCTTTATTAATATTTGTCTTCTGCCTTACTTCCTGACCTACGTGTATTGCCTTTGTAAACAAGGTATCTAAAACCTTGCCCAAGTGACCTTCATTCTCTGCTTTCTTTTTAGAATCTTTAATTTGACCTAAAATCTGATCCTCACCAACAATCATAGATTCCAAAGAGGAACTTAACCTAAATAAATGAAAAACTGAATCCTCACCAGTTTCAATTATAAGATTATTATTTACAGAATTTGAACCAATTATATCTTCAATACCAAAAGCATCAGAGTGTATATAAAATTCATGTCTATTACAAGTAGAAATTTCAACATATTCTGTAATAACAAATCTGTCTTTAAATTTATTGAAAAGTTCTTTTAAATCAGTATAAACACTTTCCATTGTTTGAATATCGGTTAACTTATAATCTACACGAATATTAATAATCAACAAAATTCCCCATAAAATTGATTTTAGAATAAAATAAAAAAATATAATTCTATTTTTGAAAAAGTATATTAAAAAACTTTATTATTTCAATTTATAAATAAAAAGGATAAAAATATTATAAACTATCTATAAAAGATTTAACCTCAAGTTTAGCATTGTTCAATTCTTTATTCTTTAATAAATCCCTGATTTTAGGATTATCTAGAATGTCATATAGGATTTTTCTACGTTTTTTTGAATCACTTACCTTAGATTTAAGAAGCCTTCTTGCGAAATCTTGAAGTTCAATCTCCATTATATCCTCGTCACTTACAATAGATTGAATCTTTTTACGTAATGTCTTAGCCATAAGAGGACTTTTACCACCAGTATAAATAGAAAATTCAATATCCCCAATGAAAAAACTAGTAGGAACTATAATATTTCCAGAACTTGGATTGTCTGCCCTATTAAGAAGTTTATCCTGTGATATTGAGGAGGTATAATCTGCAAGAGCATAATCACCAGTTGCGATAATTACAAAATCAGCTTTATTAACTTCAGACAATACAATATTTTTATTTTCTAAAAAATATCCATCATAATTCTCGTCATCATCAATATTTGTATGAATCCTAACAAGTCGGGCCCCTTTATCAAGAATCTCAGAATTTAAATTGTCACCTGCCAAAACAACATTAGCATTTCTATCCAAAAAACTATTAGCCCTACGGCAAGCTACCTCACCAGTTCCTAAAATAAAAACATTTTTATCAGAAACATCAAAATAAAGACTTAAATAAGCCATAATAAACACTTAATATAAATTTTTTTAAAAAAGTAAAAAAATTAATATAATTAATCTTCAACTTCATCCTTTAACTCTTTAACCCTTAAAACTTTAACGGCCATCCTTAAATCATTGTTACAATCATTTAATACTTTTTCAGCCTGATTAGAATCTATGTTAAAAGCATGAACGAGAGCTTCCACATTTTCATTATCATTGGATTTATTGCCTTTTCCAACAATTTCCTCTGCCATCTGTTTTTTTAATGTAAGATATTCATCCACACTCATATCAATACTACGCATTGACATATCCCTTAGAGGACATGGTTTAGAAGGTTTACAGCACCAGACTAAAGAACCGAAGCAAGTTCCTGGTCCTTCTCCCAATCTAGTTTCCTTTGCATATTTATTTTTTATCTCAATATATTCCTGTGGTGTAATACCCACTTCATTTAATGCATTTAAAATTGGACATGGTTTAACTGGAGGACAACAAAAAGCTAATCCTCTTACATCTCCTCCCCTACAAATATGTGACGGTGCATTTTCCCAAGTCATTTAATTCCTCCAAAAACTCTTAACAATCATTAAGATAAGATTTATTTAATTAATTTAAATTAATTCATCATATAATTCATAATTTATTAAAACAACAAACAATCCACTAAAAGATTACTTAGATAAACTTTATTCTATCTTTATTAAAATTTCCAATAAATAATCTACTAAGCAATTATTCATAATATTAAAAACATAATTAATTATATTTTAAACTTATTTATAAAATTATTGTTAAATTTCAAATTATTAAATAATTTTAAAAGAATATAAAAAATAGTAATAAATTAAAAAAGGTAAAAGTTAAAGATTAAATATTCTATTCTTGATTTCTTAACATATCCTCTTTTTCAGATGAAGTAAGTTCTCCAACAATTTCCTTAGGAGTTCCTTCACTTATTATTTGACCATTTCTCATTAAAACCGCACGGTCACATACATCTAAAACGAAGTCCATATCGTGGGAAACAATTACAAATGTTTGTTTAAGTTCATCTCTTGCTTTTAAGATAGAATCAGTTACAATAACTCTTGTAATTGGATCCATAGTACCTGTAGGCTCATCAAGAATAATTATGTTAGGTTCTTTAATAAGTACTTGAGCAATTGCTACCCTGTGCTTTTCACCAGCACTTAATTCATCTGGATATTTATTCAATATTTCTGCAGATTGTTCCTGTGAAAATCCTACAGATTCAAGTACATGAAGTGCTTGCATCTTAGCAAATTCTGCAGGTAATTCTAAACTAATAGCATCAGATAAGTTTCCAAGAACATCCCTATAAGGATATAATGAAAATTCTTGATGTAACAAACCAATATATGGAACAGCACGACCTCTAGCCATTGGACCTGGTTGACTCATATCCACCCAATCATCACCAACTTTGATTTCAACTTTACCAGAACTTGGATCAGTCAAACCAGCAATCATTTTGGTTAAAGTAGTTTTTCCAGAACCGCTTAATCCTACAATACCCATAATTTCTTCCTGGTTAACTTCTAAGGTTACTCCATCAACAGATTTAACTATACCTCTATCAATTGAATAATAATGTTTTTTAATATCGTCAATCTTTATAATTGGACCACCGATTTCATGTTCCTCGACTTTTTGAGGTAAAGGTACAATCTTTAAGAATTCCTCAACAATTTCTGTAGGTTCTCCGGATTTATAAATTTCACCATTTTCTAGCCAAATAACTTTATCTGCTAATTTTTCCATAACTTCCGGCCAGTGAGAAGTAATTACCATAGTAATTCCATTTTCTTTAACTGATTCATTTAAGTTTTCATGGAGTGTTTCCGCTGTCTGTGGATCAAGAGTACCTGTAGGTTCATCAGCTAAGAACAACATAGGATTTTTAGCAATTTGTCTTGATAATACTACCCTTTGTTTTTCTCCACCACTTAAATCACGTGCAATGTGGGTGATTCTGTGACTCATTTCAACTTTATCTAAGATATCTATAGCCTTGTATAAATTCTCCTCATAATGTTCATTGTCATCATCATCCATAGCCTTAAGTACATTTTCGATAACTGTTGCCTCATCATATAAAGCAAAGTTTCTTTGTAACATAATAGCTATACGTCTTTTAAGAGCATGATATTGTAACCTATCAGTATCCCACATATTAATGTCTTTTGATTCAAGTGTTTTTCCGCATTTTGGACATTTTTCACCTGCCTTTGAAGGGGATTCAACATGTAAACAATCAGGACATACTGCAACATGGAAAATTACATCTCCCTCATCGGGAGCATATTCTTTGGTACCACGTAACATATTAATTAAAACAGATTTACCTGAACCACTACGTCCCAAAATTCCAAGTGTTTCACCTTCCTCTATTTCAACATTAATATTTTTAAGAACTTGAACACCATTAAAGGATTTGTTTATATTTTTAAGAGTAATAAACTTCATCGATTCACCTTTTAATACCTATAATTATTAAAACAACAATCACTAGAAAAAAATATATATAATTTATAATAATTTCCTTACATATACTTTAAATATTCTTATTTATAAAAATTTCTAAAAATCGAAAAAATTAAAATTTCTAAAAATTGAAAAAAATAGGAAATACAAAATATACATTAAGATATAACTAAATTAAAGAATTTAAAATATTTTATAAAAAATTTACAATAGTATTATTAAAATTTAAAAAAATCAATTTAATATAACCCCGTTATAAAATTTTGAAAATTGACTGATTAATAGAAATGTTGATTATTTTTTAAAAAAAAAGTTCGTTAAATATCAAATAAATAAATTTAAAATAATAACATCAAAGATTAAATAAAAAACAATAATTCTTAAAAAAAATAAACAAAACAAAGCAAATAAAAAGATATCAAAATAAGAATAGAGTCGAATTTATAAAAAACATATTAAAGTTAGAATATAATATTGAATCAAAAAACTTTAAAGATCTTTTAGATTGAAATCCATTTTACCATTAATAGCTGCACGGGCAATGGAAAAACCATCTGCACCTGCATTTAACATTTCCCTTGCTTTTTCTAGACTATTAATAGAATTATTTCCAATTAAATAAATATCAGTATTTTCGGATATATTTTTAACCAAATCTAAATCCGCCTTGAAAACACCATTTTTCATAGCATCCAAATGAAGATAATCAGCACCTGCATCTTCTATTAGCTGAGCAATTTCTAGATTATTTACCCCATCAACATTTCCCCTCATTTTTACAGATACTTCTGATTTACTTTTAGATGAGATCTCTTTAATATAATCCTTTAAATCTGGTCTTTTAAGCATTGCCTGACCACAGGAAATATTCTGTAATTCCTCTTGTCTGCAATGACAGTTTATTTCCACTATATCAACAGAAGGTATTTTACTAATATCTATAATATTCTTAGTTTGAGTAGATCTTAGATTAACGGAAACCCTGATGTTATCATCATATTCTTTAATTTTCAAACTCTCTTTTCCAATGTACCGGTAAACTTGATTAAGAGGTATATTAAATTCAGCCCTTCCCCTTTGAATTATTTTATAACCTGCATCAATCGTTTTCTCATCAACATTAAATCCGCCTAAGGTTACAGTATCAAATCCATAGGGGATTAATTTTAATGCAAAGTCACCGTCATTAATTCCTGCCATCGGTGCTAGAACTTTAATAAATAAAACGCTCCTAAAAAATTAGTTTATTAATTGATTTTAAAAATTATTTAAAAAAAAGCCATATGAAAAAAATAATAATATAATGGAATAATATGACATAGGCTTAATTAGCAACCCTTTTCAATAACTTCAGTCCATTTTGCATTATTACCTTTTCTAATTTTTCTTAAACCTAAATCAGCCATATATGCTGCATCTTCAGCATTTTTACCTCGACCAATTCCTGCTTTAAGAGTAATTCCTATTTCTTCATCAATTTCTTTTAATATATCAATAATATCTTGTTCAGATAATCCATTACATGGAGCCATAAAATTATCTCCACCAATGAAGAACAATAAAGATCCCCTTTTAATTAACTTAGTCATCAAATAATGTTGTGCTTTATTTACCATAAAATTAGTGTCAAAAGCAGATTCCTTATCCGTTAAGGTTTCAGTAACACTATTAATATCAACATGTGCAACTTGAACATAACCCTCATCCTCATTAGCAAGAGAATCAATAGCCAATATCTCTTTTCTATCAGAAGATTGTGCCCCACCTTCTTTTTGTAAAGCCATAGTTGCTAATCTTTGTGCTTCATGAGGTGTTTTTGCTGCACCAACACCCATACTAATTGTTATAGGATATCTATTTCTAATAGATCTTTGGATTCTTAAATGGTCTTCCTTATTAATACCATTTGTAATAGCTAACATATTGTCAAACCTTGTAAAGAATACAAGACCTTTTTTAGTTGCAAATTGTCTTTGTACATCTGCAAATAACTCTGACTGTAAAATTTGAAGGTCAGATTCATTACGAGGTCTTGGAGTTACTGTCCAAGGACCATAATTATCAATTTGTATCAATGTCATTTGAATCATATTATTCACCGTTATTAATTATATAATATTTATAGTATATAATTATTTTAGTTAAAGCTAAATTCATAAAGTTTATATTTAATAAATAATTTTTGTAAAATTTAGAAATGTTATTAATAAAAATAAAATATTTTTAAATAAACTCAAAATTTTATAAGGTCTTTGGTTTAATCATTTCTAGATTTTAATATAAAATTAGCCAAATCCTTTTTGATATTTAAAGACTTCATCATAGTGTTGGTTACTCCAACATCCCCTACGATATCTTTAATTTTTGAAGATAAGTCTTTATCCTCATCATCTATGATTAATTTATCTACAAAGTCTTTATACATTTCCGCAACACCAATTGCAGATACATCATAACCTAATGCATTCATAAATTTACCTGCGGGACCACTAACCGGTTCAGTACCTACAATAGGAGATACTGCTACAACATATTTGTCCCTTAAAGCTTCCCTAACACCATCGATAGATACAATAGGCATGATTGAAGTAATTGGATTAGATGGTCCGATAATAACCATCTCAGATTTTTCAATTGTTTCAATAAGTTCTGGAGCAGGAGGAACATTAGAGTAAACTACATCCTTAACTGTAGGTTTACATTGTTTCTCTATTAAAAACTCATGAAAACCAAGTTGACCTATATCTGTTTCAATAACAATGTCAGAATCAACATCACTCATAGGAATAACCTTAGATTCAATACCTAAATATTTTCTTTGAATATCAACTATCTCAGATAAACTATAACCCTCATCCAACATTAATGTTTTCTGAATCATAGTAGCCCTATCTCTATCTCCTATCCTAATCTTTTCGGGAGTTCCCATTTTCTCAAGATATTCACTTGTGATATAGGTATCTCCCTTAATACCATACCAGAATTCCTCATCAATCATGTCTTTTAAAGTATAAAGAACAACATCAATGTCCCCACTTACATATACCCCTGAGAAATAATTATTCTCCACAGTATTTACAATAATACTTAAATCTTTTAAATCTACAACTTCTTTTAAACCTTGAATTAATTTTGGAGTTCCAGTTCCTCCAGATAATACACAAATCATAATTTCACTTTTATTTACTAATTTTTAATATATGTTAATAGATTATTTTACTTATATAAATAAAATTACAAAGTAAATTTTAGATTAAAAAAAAAAATTAATCAAAACAAGCAATGTCTCCACTATAAAATTTTTTACTACCACATCTAGGACATTCATTAAAATCGAAAAATGATCCAGGAATCTTTTCACCACATTTAGGACATTCAACATGAAAATCTTTTGAATCATCACCTAAATCTGAGATGTTTTGATTTTCCTCATCAGAGTTATCATCTATTCTAAAAGATATTAATATACATTCATTACCTTGATAATTTTCTAAAATAAAATTAGTTATCTCTTCTTCATTTAATTCAGATTCATTCTGACTTATTACATACCTTTTAACATAAGACTTACAATCATTACAATAGGTTTCATATACATAACCGGCAACTGGATTTTTAAATGCCCTAACTGATAATTTACCAAAGAGCATTTCCCTGATTTTTCTAGATTCAAAATCTAGACAAAATACAGTGTCATTTTCATTTACAGTAAATCCACAGTCATCACAAATATAATTCGCTGATAAACCCATTCCATCACCTCCTTAGAAGATCAATAATTAGTCTTTTAAAAGACAAGGTGTAAATTTATCTAGGTTACTACTTCCGCATTTAGGACAATGTCCTAGTTGAGATATTCTTATTGGAATTTCTTTAATACATTTAGGACATTCTATTTTAGAATCCTTATCATAAACTTCCTTAAAAAATCCATATTCATTAGTTTTTATAAATGGATTATTTTCTATTGTAAAAACCTTAGAAGGTTTATCTGATAAATCATTGATTAAATTAAATAGATTATCTAAATTTTCATTGGACTTTTCAAGAATATAAAATTTAACAATACTTTTACAGTTACTGCAGTAAGATGTGAAAACCCTTCCATAAGTTCCATACTTTAAGATATTAGAATAGAAATTAATGCTCGCTTCTACAAGTTCATCTGAATTATTTTCCATATAGAAAATTTTATCAGAATCAATAATCCTATATCCACAATAGTTACATGTAATCTGAATATTGCTCACAAGAATACCCTAATTTATATTTAATAAATAAAAATAGACACTTAACAGAAATAATAAAAAAAATTCTTTTATTTGATTAATAAGAAAAAATTAAATTGAATTGGATTAATAAAATTAAAAAGTATTTGATAAAATCAAATACTCATCTTAATTTCTAAATACATCAAATTCTTTTGGACGAAGTAATGGATGAATGTCACTATCCTCATTTCTTAAGGTATCAAATGCACTAAAACCTCTAATTATAACAACAGGTAAACCCTCATCAGCTTGACCTTGGATTAAAGATGCTGAAGCAGCAAGTTCATCAGCTGTAGCAACTTCAGTTGTTTGAAGTTCACGGCCATAAAGATCCTTTTCACCTTTTCTTTTCCATAAGGGATCTATTCCTGAACATCCAAGAGCCACTCCAACAGCACCTACCCTAAATGCCCTACCTTGAGTATCGGTGACTATTACAGCTAACTCTTCACCAGTTGCCATTTCCAATTGTTCTCTAATTTTTTTTGCAGACAAATCTGCATTTTCAGGAACAGGGGTTGCAAGACCGTCACCAACATTTGATTCATCAATACCGGAATTTGCACATACAAAACCCTGTTTTGTTTCGGTTATAACAAAGTCAGGACCTACTTCAACTACCTCTCTTGCTTCCTGTATAATTGCTTCAACCAATTTAGAATCTTTTTTAGATTTTTTAGCAATCAATATCGCATCTTCAGATGGTAGGATATCACCTAATTTAATAACATTACCTTCGGATTTAGAAACTAATGTTTCAGCAACTAAAATAATATCCCCATGTTGAAGTGTTTCACCTTGTTCTTTTAAAGCATTTAAGATTAAATCCGCAATATTATCTCCTTCTTTAACCAAAGGAATTCCTTTTAAACCAAATAATTCTATGCTCATAATATCATCACTTTAAAATTAATAGATTATTTATAAATTCCATTTTTTAAAAGTTTCTATTTATTCTGATTTATAAAATAGCTAGAATCAACAATAAATAAAATGTTATTTTAAAAAAATAGTTTAAATATAAAATTATTAAAAATAAAGGAAAAATAAAGAATAAGTTTTAATTATTTGCTAATCAAATAAATCAATCTAGAGTTTAGGTGACAATGCAACAGTATCCCATTTACCATCATAGATAGAAGCAACAGAACTTACAGGATGTTCAAAGTCGGCAAATACTCCTTGATTGAAAATGTATTGTGCAGCTTCTTTACTTGTGGACGCATCATATTCAACCAGATGAGGTTCCTGATGTTCATAGACAGAAATATATGCTGCTTTACCATATTCCAATTTTTCAACACTAATTTTAGAATCAGTGACAATTCCAATATATGCCTCATACTTATCCTCATCTGTAGTGTTCTTTACAACACCAGCAATTCTTGGAGTATGATAATCGTCCTTTTCATAGTCCATAGTTAAAAGGGAATATGCAAGACTATCGCGGATATTCATACCTAAGGCTAACTTGTCTGCAATTACATCTGTCTGTGAACCATTTGAGACAATGGCCAAATCATCTACAATTCTAATACAATTATATGTTATATATGGATTTTCAAAAATATCCTTCTCAAAACCTTCTTTTGGAACAATAGCTGCTTCCTGACCAAATACCTTAGCCTCCCTATTTGGAAAATGGCGACTTGATAATCTATATGCAACAAAAGGTTTTCCATCAACATTCATACCCAAAGATAAAATTCTTCCTAAATACATTAAATACCTCCAGATTAAAAAGTAATAATTAAAGTTAGATTTATTCTATAAAATATTTATTATTTTCTTTAAAGAAATTTTATTTAATAAGATTAAAAATACAGTTTTCATGATAATTACTTACTTTTAAAAAATAGATAAATTAAAAAGCTTAATCTGAAATCATACAATAAAATTAAAATTAGTTAAAATAGCAATTTCTAAAAAAAAATATAATAAAAAATTAAAAAAAGATAAAAATAATTGATTAATAATTAATCAACCTGAATTCTGCTCTGAAGGGTTTCTTACAGCTTTATCAGGAGAGAAACCTGCAGGAGTAGTGATGTAAATTGTTTTAGCCTTATTATCTACATTAATATTTCCTTCATCGATTACCTTCGTGTGAATAGCAATCGAATTATCCTGAATATCCTCAGACATATCCTGACCATTAACCACTACCTTTTGAAGTCCATTAACTGGAAAAATATAATATTCAGAATTTCCACTTGTATCTGTTATATTTGGTTTACCAGTAGCATCAGAAGCTTGTTGAGAATCTGATACATCAGCTGTACCTGCAAAACTACTGGTAACAATAACAAATATTAAAATGGTAAATAAAATATCAATAAAAGGAACTAAGTTAATATTAAGTTTATCTTCTTTTAATCTTTCCTTTCTTGATTTAATATCTAAACTCATCTTATCACGACTTTTAAGTCCAATCAATTATTGTTTAAGTTTACTTTCAACTATCTCAGAACCAACATTACACATCTCTAAGATAATATTACTAATACTTTTCTCTAACATACTTGGTTTAAAGGAGATTTGGATATTAGCATCAGGTTCAGATATTTCACGAACATTAACAATACCTTCACCTTCTTGTAATGATTGAATTACACAAGGTAAATTCTCGGTTACTCTGATTTTTGCTACAGCATAATTCCAATTAGTCATTTTAGTAGCTAATTCAATCTTATCCATTTCCCTTTCAATCAATATTTTAATATAAGTATATAAAGGAGTTAAAACAATAGCCACAGTTAAACCTGCTATAGTAGTAATTAATGCAGTATAGATACCTCTAGCCATAGCAGTTGGATCAGGATTTACCCCCAATGATCCAAAAGTCATCCAAATACCAATAACAGTACCTATTAAACCTAAAAATGGAGCAAGTTCAATAATAGTTTTTATAGTATCTAATCCTTTAGTCATTTTACTGGTTTCTACAATAAAAATCTGTTCCATACTTTCTTCCACTTCGGTTTTGTTTTTATAACCAATCTTTAAAGCTTCAGAAATAATTCTAGAAACAGGGTTTTTGTAGGGACTAATTTCTTTTAAAGCTTCAATAGCTCCTCCTCTTTCCATAGCAACAGATACTACCCCCATAATTTCAGTAGCATCTATATCACTAATCTTCCTAAGATAATTGACCTTTTGAAGTGAAGTGATAAATCCCCAAATTCCTATAAAGGTAATAATATAGGTAATGATACCTCCTTGTTGGAAGAAATCAACAAAACCAGATATTAAACCAGTAATTGCTTCTATTATCATTATTTTCCTCTCTAAAATTAAATATTATAATTTAAATTATAAAATTAAATTAAATTAAATTAAAAAAATATAATACAAATATGAATATCTCATTATTTATTTAAATAGATTTTCTTTACATTCAATAGAATAACAAATAGAATAAATAAATTAAAATATTCAAAGACTCTGGCAAAATTCAATCTTTGGATTTGAAGAATAATTAAAATATAAAATCAATATATTATTTCATAAAAAAAAATAATTTTATCCAAATCCCATTCAAAATAAAAAAAACATGTTAAGAAATTCATCACTTCTTCATTTTTTTAACAGTATTCCAGGATCTTCTTACAAAATCTGGAAGACCATCATATTCAAAATTAGATAAAAATTTCTTTGTATTAGGATCACTTGGATAACCAGAGCCAATTCCACCTATATCAACATAATCCTTATTGATTTCTTCAATAATCTGATCTCTTTTAAACTTAGCAATTATTGATGCTGCTGCAACCTGAATATGATTGGTATCTGCTTTATGCTCTGCAATAACCTTCGTATCTTCTCCAACTATAGATTGAACCTCCCTTTGAAAACGCAATGGTTTTACATCAACGGCATCTATGATAACCTCTTCAGGTTTTAATTTTTCAATAAGCTTTATCATTCCAATTTTTTCAATTTCATTAAGATTTACATCTTTAGCCCTTAAATTATCAATATCCCTAGCACTTATAACCACAGTATCATATTCAAACATTTTAGATAGTTTACGAGCCAATACTTGCCTTCTT
>JBJEIL010000170.1:0-20664 GCA_051876995.1 Methanobrevibacter sp.
ATATATCCATGTTTTCTAAGGTTTTTATTAGGTGAATTAATTAAATAAAATGGTAAAAACAATCCGAAGAAACCAAAGACACCAATATTACTTAATGAACTAATTAGAAGTAGTGGAATCCAACCCCATCCAAATATGATGGATAAAACATAACTTATTAAAATAAGATTGTGGTGGTCTTCCGGATAAATGGTATTTGTTTGATTAAAGCTATTTTCTCTATTGAATTCATTTGGATTTTCTTCATTTAACGGGTTTCCACAGTAATTGCAGAATCTCGCCCAGTCCTCATTTACCGTACCACAATGCTTACATCTTTTCATATTATCCCTTAATTATTTTTTTATAAGAAACTATCTAATGTTGTTTTTTTATCTCTCTTTAATTCCTTTGGAGGTTCACACTCTACAAACTCAATACCTTCCTCTTCAATCATTTCCTTTGCATCCTCATCGATTTTAGGTCCTACAAGAAGGCCTCTTATTTTTTTCTTCTCAACTCCAAGTCTAAGGGATCTGTTTTCTGTATTGGTCAAATCATCAATATATCTCTTTATCTGTTTTACAGCACTTATTCCAATTTTACGAGATTTTAATTCAAGAATCATCAGATTTCCATCGGAATCCTTTCCAAGAATATCAATAAAACCATGTTCAACATTGTATTCCCTGTCTGTTGGTTTAAATCCTTCCTCAATAATATGGGGATTTTCCATAATCATATCTCCCATATCCTTTTCATAACCTGCCTGTTCAAGTTCCTCATAATCCTCGACAACTGCATAGGTTCCGATAAATGTTTTTTCAATCAAGACATCTAACCTTTCCTTAGGAGTTCTACGATTACTTTCTAGTATAACCTTACCGTCCTGAATAAATACTCTTGTTTTTGATTTAGGTGGCTGCCAATTTACAGGTTCGACCTTTTTATCCTGGTTCACTAAAAATGATCCGTCAGGTTTTATTAGAATCATACGTTCACCATATCCAAGTTGACTAAGTGCCCTTCCCTCATATTCGACTTTACAATAGGTAAACAAACTTATCATGGCTTTTTTACGAAGACCTGCCTCAATTAGATTATAGGTTTCTTCTGTATTCGGTTCTTCAATAATTTTATAATTCATCTATCATATCTTTCTTAATTTTATTTAATAAATTTAGTTATTCTGTTAAGATTTATAAAGTTAAAATATTTATAATTAAATCTTAAAAGATAATATTGATTTATTGCTGTGAGGTTTAAGATTGTTTGAGGATATTGATTTTGATAAGGCAGAATATTTTACGTTAGATGGATTTCAATTTTCAAATGGTGAAACACTTGAAGAGGTTGATGTGGAATATATCACAATAGGCACTCCACTATATGATGGGGAAGGCAATATTACTAATGCTGTAATATATTGTCATGGTTCCGATGGAGACTATGGTTCAATAAGGCGTATTGAAAACATCACTGGTCCTGGGGAGGTATTTGATACTGATAAACTATTTTTCATATCATTGAGTGCTTTAGGTTCTCCAAGATCTCTTTCACCATCAATGACGGATTTAAAAGGTGACTTTCCTCATTATACTATTTTGGACATGGTTAATTTTCAAAGGGAATTTTTAATGGAAAAATTTAATATTAAACATATTAAAGGCATAATTGGAAATTCAATGGGTGGTTTTACAGCTTTAACATGGGCATCATATTATCCTGACACGGTCGACTTTGTCATTTCCCTTGTAAGCAGTTACAAGGTTGGAGGTCATAACTATGCCATCTCACGTATAATGGATGACATTGTAAAAACATGTCCCGATTACAATAATGGGAACTATATTGAAACCGAGGAATTAAATAGGACATTTAGACTTGCAAATGAAATAATGTTTAATTATGGTTTTTCAAGACAGCACTACAGAAACAGAACCAATAGGGAAATAGATCAGGATATTGAGGACATGCTTGCTGATGAGAGTCTTGATGATATTAATGACATTGCTTATAGAAATGAGGCTACCTTGGATTATGATATTGAAGATAAATTAAAGGATATTATGGCTAGGGTTTTAATTATTGCAATTAATCAAGATCAATATTTCCCACCGGAATTAGATGCAATACCTATGGATAAAATGATTAAGGATTCAAAACTTGTAATTTTTGATTCAATCAATGGTCATATCGGATCCCGTGAACTGGATAAAGTTGAGGATGATATAAAAGAATTCATGTCTCAGTTCTATTAATTGGAAATTTAATAATATTTGATTTTAAGTGTTTATTATGATGGATGTAAATATTACAAATTATGGTACTTTAGAAAAGAATAGAAACTTTATAGTTTATACGGTATCCAATCTCGATGATAGATCTTTAAAATATCTATCTGAAAATTTGGAAGATGAGCATACTGTTGAGGATGGTAAATTGATTATTACCATGTATTTTACAGATAAATACTATCCTTTTATTTCTGATTTGGCCCATTACCGTTTTGATGATTTCAAAGCTCGTGAAGAAATAGAGATGCTTGTATATCTTTCAGGATTTCTTGAGGATATCTTATAAAAATAGCTGTTTTGATTTTTCCATAAAACTTATGCCTTTTTAAAAATTTTTATTGCTAAAACTAGTATCTTGATTAAAGAAAATATTACCAATTATTATTTTTTAGTAATTAATACTATTATATTGTATAAATATTTAGAAATAGTAGAGTATTAGAAAAGGGGGTGAATATCTAATTATTTAAAAAAAGTTTAAATATGTGCTCTACTATTTACAATAAATATTAGGCTAGTTAATATAATCCTGATATTATTATATTGTTTTTATTATTTAAAATTAGTATTTTAAAATTTTATTTTGAAACTAAATAAAAAGATGTAAAAAAATGGAATTATTTGGAAGCTTCTAACATCCTTTCAACAGATTTTCTACATTTTTCGGTTAATTCATCACTTAACTTAATTTCAGGTTCTTCATTTTCAAGACACTCCTTAATCAATTTAAGTGTGTGTAATTTCATAGTTCCACATACGGCATCCTCACGTAAAGGATAATATTCTTTATCCGGAACTTCAAGTTCAAGTCTTGATATCATATCTACTTCTGTACCAAGTACAAATACACCGTCATTTTCTTTAACGTATTTCATCATTCCACCAGTACTTAATACATAATCAGCAGCATCTTGAACCTCTTTATTACATTCAGGATGAACAATGATCTGTGCATTAGGGTATTTTTCCCTTGCCTTTTCAATGTCTTCTATTGTAAACATCTTATGGACAAAACAGTGTCCGTCTCCTGGAATAGGTATGATTTTTTTGTCAGTAAACTGTTCTGTATATTTTGCAAGATTTGTATCTGGTCCAAATAATACAGTGTCTTCATCAATTGTGTTTATAACCTTCTTAGCATTTCCAGATGTTACAAGAATATCACTTTCAGCTTTTGCATCTGCTGTACTGTTTACATATAATGCTACAGCAGCATCGGGATACTGTTTTTTAGCTTCCCTTATCTGATCTGCAGATAACATATTTGCCATTGGACAGTCTGCCTCAGCATTTGGAATTAAAATCTTTTTGTTGGGATTTAATATATAAGCTGTTTCTGCCATAAAGTCCACACCACAGAAAACGACAATATCCTTGTCTTTAATTTGGCTTGCTTTTTGACATAATTCTAAGGAATCTCCAATAAAATCTGCAATTTCCTGAACTTTCTTTTTTTGATAGTTGTGTGCAAGTATTATTGCATTTTTCTCTTCTTTTAATTCTATTATCTCTTTTTGTAAGTCATTTAACATTCTTCATCACTTGAATTTTTTGATTTTTACATCTCTTTATTTAAAAAATAATATTTTTTTAAACTATTAATTTTTATTGTATTTAGTGGTTTATATACTTAATTGATTTGTAGTATAATATAAAATTTTGAAAATTTTTAAAAACGGTTAAAAATCTTTTATTTTAGATTTAAAGTAAAAATAGGAATCTTCAGAAATTTTGAAAATTCGGATTATAAAAAAATTTTAATTTCATTGTATTTTGTCTGGTTTCGGATTATCTTTATTGGCCATTTCATTTAACACTTTTCTTGCAGTGTTTGCAATAACCAATCGATATTTTTCCATATTTTCCTTATCGGTAATTTCAATTGATAGTTTTCCATTAACTCCAAATTCATTAATGTCTAAAACGAGCAGTTTATTATTTTTTTTATTTAATACAAAATCAAACTTCTCACATTCTGTGATAACTTTTCTCTCAAATTCTTCGGTATCAATAGAATGATTTATTAAAATTGGTAATGTGAGCTTTACAGTATGTTCATTAGTATTGTTTTTATATGCTTTTGAACTTAACAGGGAGTTTGGAACAGTTACCACCACATTATCTGCAGTTAATAATGTAAGTTTTCTAAAGGTAATGTCGGTTACAACACCTTTAATATTTTCAACTACAATCTCATCTCCAACTTTAATGGTTTTATCCGTTACAAGAAACATACCGCTCATAAAGTTAGAAATGACATCCTTTGCTGCAAAACCTATTATAATACCTACAATTCCGATACTTACTAATATTCCTTGAACATTAATCCCGTAAATATCTAAGATGAGTATTATTGCCACAATATAGATAAGGTACTGTAATAAATCCCTTATGAGATAAGGTAAAGTCATGTCAATTTCGGTTTTTCTTTTAAGATGTTTTAATGTATATGTAATTAATCTTAAGAGAACTGTGGAGAATATGATTACTATAATGACAAAAAGCACCTTTTCATATGCATTTTGGGGATTTGTTAACATTGTAATTATATTCAACATTGTAGCACCTTTATTGATTTTTATAAAAATAGTATACTATTAAGTTTATTGAAACTTTTAATATTTAACTTATTTTCTTATTATTGGATTTCGATATTTAATTTCTAATTTAAATTTCGGTGGTTGTAAAGTCATGGGCTGTTTCAGTATCTGTTTTTGATTTTTAGTTTCTAATTTAAATTTCAATGTTCATAAAGTCGTGAGCTATCTCGGTATTTTTAAAAACTTCCTGGGCCTCTTTTAAATGTGGCTTTAAATTTGTATAGCGATTACTAAAGTGGGTTATAATCAATTTTTCTACATTTGCCTCTTTCGCAATCTTTGCAGCTTCAAGTGCTGTTGAATGACCATTTTCAATGGCTTTGTCTTTATCTATTTCAATAAATGTTCCTTCATGAATAAGAAGTGAACTGTCTTTGGCTAGCTTAATCATGTTTTTACAAGGTCTTGTATCACCGGAGTAAGTTAATTTCTTACCTTTACGTGGAGGACCTAAAACTTGTTCAGGTTTTATAATCTTTCCATTAACTTCTATGGTTTCTCCATTGTGTAGGCGTCCGAAATCAGGTCCGACCTCAACTCCAAGTTCAATGGCCTTTTCCCTTAAAAATCTAGGTTTTTTCTTCTCTTCAATGGAATAAGAATAATTCACTTGGTTATGTTTTGTTTTTATTGTTTTGATTATGTATTCCTCTGTTTCGATTAAAGTTCCTTCCTCAACCTCAATAATATTGACCTCATAGTTTACAGGATTAATGCCATTGTTAAACAGACAATTTTTAATTTTTAGAAGTCCCTTAGGTCCATAAATATATAATGGTTTTTCCCTTCCCCTGAACCCCATGGATTGTATAAGTCCCGGAAGGCCTAAAATATGATCTCCATGGAGATGGCTTATAAAAATCTTATCTATTTTCATAGGTGAGATGTTTGTAAAGTTTAATTGTCTTTGAGTTCCTTCACCACAATCGAATAGGAATGTTTCGCCGAATCCTTTAACAGCTATTGATGTATGGTTTCTATTTTTTGAAGGAATTGCAGAAGCTGTTCCTAAAAACGTTATTTCCATTTTATCCCTTTTAAAAAATCTGAAATTTTATAAAGATATTGAGTTCTTAAATTTTAGAAGGTTTTACACATCTTAAAATAGTTTATTTTATTAGTAAACCTTTAAATTCTAAAATCTATACTGTTGTCTATAAAATTATTAGTATATGTTAGTATAATATATAGTTGTATGAAATAATATTTTTTTCTAATATTGGTTGATTTTTATAAATTAAAATTGTGATTATATGGATAGATTTATTGAGGATATGTTAAAAGAGGATAAAGGTTTTGGAGATATTACCTCTGAAGCATTAATACCAAAAGATCAGGAAATTTATGCAATTATTATATCTAAAGATGTAGGTGTAGCTGCAGGAATGGATATTGTTGAGAAGATGTTTCTTGAGGAAGGAATCAAAACAGTTAAATTAGTTGAAGATGGAAATCTAATTGAAAAGGGAGATATATTATTTAAACTAAAAGGTAATGCCCGCAAAATACTACTTCTTGAGAGAACAGCATTGAATATTACAATGAGGATGTCAGGTGTTGCAACGGCTACTAACGATATTTGTAAAAAAGTACATGATGTGAATCCTAATCTCCGTATTGCCGGAACACGTAAGACGTCTCCAGGTTTTTCAGTATTTGATAAGGAGGCTATAATTATTGGTGGGGGTGATTCCCATCGTTATGGTCTGGATGATATGGTTTTAATTAAGGACAATCATATTGCAGCTGTTGGGTCTGTTGAGGAGGCTTTAAAAAGAGCATTGGATAATGTTAGTTTCTCTAAAAAAATAGAGATTGAAGTTGAAACTATTGGGGATGCAATAAATGTCGCGGGTTTAGGTGCGGATATTATAATGCTTGATAACTTCTATCCCGATAAGGCTCAGGAATGTATTGAAGAATTAGAAAAACTCAATTTAAGGGATAATGTTTTAATTGAGATTTCCGGTGGAATTACATCAGATAATATTCTGGATTATGCAAAGCTTAATATAGATATTATATCATTAGGTGCATTAACTCACTCTACAAGAAGCTTAGATTATAGTCTAAAGGTTGTAAAATCTTTAGATTAATTTTATATGGGGTATATTATGAATCCATGGATCTACTTATGTATAGCAGGAATTTTTGAAATGTTATGGGCTGTTTCATTAAAACTTTCAGATAGTTTTACTAAGATTGTTCCTACAATTGGATTTATCATTGCATTGATTTTAAGCATGCTGTTTTTATCATTTTCTTACAGGTCTATTCCAATGGGTACCGCATATGCATGTTGGACTGCAATTGGTGCTGTAAGTATATGTGTTGTTGGAATGATTTTCTTTAATGAACCTAGGGATTTGATTAGAATATTCTTTTTATCCCTTGTAATAGTTGGAATTGTAGGTTTAAAACTTACTACTCCTTCTTAAAACCTTTTTTAACTATTTTTATACATGTTTTTTAATCACTATTTTTTTTATTGAAACTGTACCTATCTCTCGTTTCTAATGATTTTATAAAAGTTAAAATATCAAAATTCTATACTTTTCATTATATTAATTTTGGCTGTAATAATTTTAATATGTGATAATATATCTATAAAAATAATGATATTTTCTTTTAAATAAACATTATATTTATATATTATTTTAAACATAATTAATAGTAGATATTGGTAAGATTAACTTTTTACTTAGATTTTCTAGTGAAGTTTTCTTATTTTTCAATATAGTATTTTTTTATTTTAAAAAATTTTTAGGAGTCTAAATATGGCTGAAGATTTTGATGAAAATGAATTTAATGGTGAAGAAAATATTGAAACTGGGGAAGTTAATGAAACAGTTGTAGATGCAGGAGTTGATTCTGAAGAAGAAGAGGATGAATCTTTACCATTTGCTAAAGCTGAAGTTGTTCGTTTAATGAAAGAAAACCTTGATGATGACAAGATGATTAAGGAAAGGGTTAAAGTAGAAATGAACAAATTTTTAGGCGACATTCTTAAAAATGTATGTGTACAATTAAATGAATATCCATATACCACTATTCAATATGAAATGTTAAAAGAATGTATTTACCCATACACTAATGTTAAAAGAATTAATCAAGAAAAACAAAGAATTTTATTACATCTTGATGCAATCAAAGCAGATTGTGATGCATTATCTATGGATGTAAAAAGAACCTTTAAAATAAAAGATACTCCTGAGGAAGAGGAAAACTTAAGTGTCTTTGGGGAAGATGACAGTGAATTTAATGAAGAATAATTAAATTCATTTTATTTTTTTATTTTAAACCAACTATTAATTTTTAAATGATTAATTCTATTTTTCTATTCTAATTAGATTCAATTATTATTTAAATGATTGATTTTTCTTATTTTAAACCAACTATCATTCGATATTAATCTTATTTTTATATTTTAATTCTTGTTTCTGAATTGATAAAGCTATTGGGATTTATTTTGCATGTTTCTAATCCTATTGAATCTGGATAATTATAAATCTTAAAAAAAGTATTGTATCTAAAAGTCAATTAATAAATTGGTTTTTCAGCATATATAAAAAATAATCTGAAAATCAGTTAAAAGGAATTTAATTGGCTTTTAATAATGATATTAAAAAAGTAATTGGAAAATTGTTAAAAGGAATTTAACTATTTATTATTATATCTGAAAAAAAAAATTAAAATTAGAATAAGGTAAAGACAATAAAGAAAATTAATCCTCTTTATCGATATCATCTTTATCTAATATTGTAAAACCTGTTGTAAGGTTTTCAAGCTCTTCTTCAGTTAAAGGAACTGTTTCGGCTTTAAGATCAGCTATTTTACTTTGACCATATGGATCTTGTATAATCAAAGTAGCCTCAACCTCACCTTCTAAAATATTGTCTAAGAAATTTCTGGTTGTTTCAATATTTTTAATTGATTCCTCATCATCGTAAAGTGCTTTTGCTCTTTGTGTTGCACTTATAAATCGTGTAATAACTCCTTCAACATTGGATACATATCCTTGTGATTTTGGGCCGGGCTCTACTTTTATTCCTGCCTCAGGTATTGAAACAGTGGAAGTTTGTGATCTTACTACCCTGGAATCCAGGTTGTCTTTACTTATCTTTAGTATGTGTTTTGCGGGATCATTTTTCTCAACAGACATTACATCACTATGTTTAAATCCACAGTGTTCACATTGAATTGAGCTTTCTACAACTTCTCCAAAGTAGGGGATGTTTGTAGTATCAATCTTGGATATGGCTCCATTTTTCACACCACAAACTGGACAATCAATTCTCATTTCAGCCATGTAATCACCTCATTAAAATTTAAATTTAATTTTTTTTTAAAATTAATTTTGTTTATTTTTTAAATAATGTATTTGCTAATATATAAACATATGATTATATAATAATATTTAATAATAATAAAATAAATAAATTTACTCAGTAAGAATTATAATCTAATTTTATACATATTTTGTATATAAATTTATTTTTATTGTAATTATCTTAGATTTTATAAAATATTTTAGGAGTGGTACATTGTTTTCTATAGCTTCAGTTAAAGAAATTCAAAACTTAAATCCATTTATAGTTGTTGGATGTGGAGGAGGAGGTGAAAAATTCTCCAATCTTGAAGGTGTTGAAACAGTAGGATTTATTGATGATGATGTAAATAAACAAGGTACAGAATTTATGGGCTTTACAGTGGCAGATTCTTTAGATGCTGCATTGAAACAAGATAATTCAGCTAAAAGTATAGCTATCATGTTACCTATTGGTGCTGAAGGTTCTGCACTTAAATATGCAGTACAGGCTATTGATGCAGGCTTGAATGTTATCTGTTCATTTAGATCATTATCTGTTCAAGATAATATTTCATTAGTTAAATTTGCAAATTCTAAAGGGGTAGTAATTAAAGAAATTAATTCCAGATTGGATGTTGTTAGAAAAATAATGGGGGTAGCTCCTGAAAGAGCTACTGAAGTTTTACCTAAAATTTCTTATACTCCTAAGGCTAAAGTCGTATTGGTTGGAGGAACTTCCCAGGAATGTGGTAAAAGAACCACTACTAGACTTTTAGGTCAGGAAGCTAGAAATAGAGGCATGAAAGTAGGAATTATTTCAACAGATGAAATGGGATTAGAACCACCTACAGATTTTAATTTTAGAGCAGGTAGTCTATCCGTTATGGATGTTCCTGCTGCTGTATTAGGTGCAATTAAATATATTGATGAGAGAGATAATCCTGAGATTATTTTTGTGGAAAGTCAATCTAGTTTAACTGAAGACGGAAACCCACACCCAAGAGGTCTATCTGCTTCAATCTTAGTTGGTGCTCATCCAGATGCAGTCATTGTTGGTCACAGACCAAACCATCCATACCGTGAGCCTAGAGGCATTGAAAATGAAATAAGGGCTATTGAAGCTGTTGAACCTACAAAAGTTGTTGGTCTTTCAATTAACCTTAGAAATGCAGATGATTTAAAACTGGAAGATTTTGAAGAGAAATATAATTTGCCTGCTGTAGATATGCGTAATGATGGCGCTCCTAAATTATTAGATGCAATTTTAGATTATTTTGAGGAATAGAAAATGAGTTTTGTAGATGATTTGAAAAGGAGTTTAGGATTTGAAGGTTCTCAAAATCAGCAAAACAATGTAAGAACCAATCCTAATGATCTTTCTTATGGTGCTAGATCATCACCACAATATAACTCTGGTAGTAATGGGGTAAATCAATTCTATAATTATACTAATTATAATTCATATGATGATTTCTCAATTACACCGGAACAAAGTTTATATGAAATTATTTTAATTAAACCTGAGGATACCGATGATATGGATTATGTTTTCGATCAGGTATGTGAAGAAAATAATCCTGTAATTATTGATTTATCCAGATTAATTAAAAATAATCGTGGAGACTTTAGAATAGCTGGTGAAATGCTTAAATCACTTAGAAAAGATTATAATGCTCAAGCTATTTTACTTAATAAAAGTTCAGATAAAACTTTGATCCTTATAACTCCAGAAAAAGTTAATGTTGTTAAAAAATAGTTTTAAAACTTTTTTTTTAATATTTTAAATTATTTTAAGGATTTTTAATTAATTATTATTCTATTTTTTCTGTTTTACTTTTTTATGTTCTTTATATAAACTATTGTTTTTAGGGTTAATTTTTTTGTGTTTGTTTTAATGTTTATTTTAGATATTATATTTTTAAAATTAGTTTTATGGTGCTTTTTTTAAAAGATTAAGGATATGATTTAATTAATCATATTAAATATAAAAATAAGTTGTTTTATGGAATTGTTTATTTTGATTGTGTAAGTTTTTTAAAAAAGAATTTTATATAAAGGAGAAAAAGAAGGATTAAATTTTAAAGAATTTTTCAGCATTCTTATGTGAAACCTTCTTGATATCCTTTTTAGGATAACCTAGTTTTTTAAGTGTTCTAATGGTAAGTGGAACAGATAATGGATTGGAAGGTTTATTACTAATGTCACTATTTAATAAGAATTTTTTAAAGCCATGTTCGTCCAGAATATCAACAGCTTCAGATACTTCCATTTTTTGAGGCTGTACTGTAAGGCCTAATGTAAAATCCTCATCAATTACATCATTAACCACATTTTTATTAACATGATCTATTACAACAAGTTTAGGGTCTATTGTATCTAGAGCAATACTTTTGATTTCTTTTAATACCTCTTTTTTATGTTTTCTAGGTGTATGTATAATAACTTTAGTATTTGTCTCGTCAGCTATTTTTAATTGATCTATAAAAACCTTAATTTCTTGATCTGTTAAATCTTCAAGACCAATTTCTCCAATTGCAACTATCTGTTTTTTCTCAATATATTTGTATAGATTTTCATAAATTAAATCAGGTTTAATATTTACATTTGCAGGATGAATACCTAATGCTACCTTAAGATCAAGACCATATTCTGCTGCACGTTTAGTATCATACTTTAGGATTCTTTCAAGATGATTTAAGTATACTGTTTCATTCATTAATTTATATGGATAGAATGCACAGGTAATTGCTGTATCGATTCCACTTACATACATCTTTTCAAAATCTTCACTACTTCTTGAATCACAATGTGTGTGAGTATCAATCATATTTACCACTTCAAATAATGATATGTATTTTATAAACTTAAAGCTTTATTTTTTTATATAATTTTTTTAAATTAACTTGTTGGAAAATATTGTTTTTAATTTTAATTGCTGTATTTTGTATAGAATTGTTGAATAATTTTATAATAATCTATTTTATTTTTTTTATGTTTTGTTTAAATTTTTTTATAGTTTTTAATCTTTTTTTAGTTTTTAATTATTTAATATAATTTAAATCTCCTCTTTAAATTTAATTATCTCTATATTTTATTGGACTTTATTTGAATATCCTTTTTAAACCATCTGATTTTTTTAAAATAACAATAATTTTTTTTATTCTGTCTAATTGGCTTATTTTTCAATATTTTAAATTTAGATTTATTTTTTATAAAAAATCTTCAATTAAATTTTATCTATTGAAATTTTATAATGGTTTATTTCTTATTTTTTAATTTTCATTGAAAATTTTTAAGAAAATTGCTTATTTAATACTGTTTGATATACATCGAACCATGAAAGTTTTTATAACTTTTAGAAAAAGCTTTATATATTAATTTCTACAACTTTTATTTGATTATTATTAATATCTTTAATAATTATTTTTAAAACACTTTTAATATAATTGCTTAAACCTGATTTTTAATAAAATTTCTCAGGTTTAAGAATTTTTTCATTTTTAATATCAAGGGTTTGTTTTATTTTATATGTAATTTTCATTTTTTAATCTAAAAAATTAAGAGGTAAAACAAAATGAAAACATTTAAAAAAACATGTGGTGGATTATTGAAAGATGAATATATTGATAAATTAAATGCTATCTGGGATGAGATTTCAACAATTTCCAATCCTAATAGGATTAAAATTTTATATTTCCTTTTTAATCAAGAAGAGGCTAATGTAAAAGAGATACATGAGAAAGTTAATCTCAGCTATCCGACAATAAGCAATAACTTTAAAGTTTTACTTAAAGAGGAGTATGTTTTTAAACATAAATCCTATTATTATGTTGGTGCAAGTGGAAAGATTAAGTTGCAGCTACTCTTTAAACTAACGGATATCTTTAATATTGCAGATAATTATCAGTATATTCTAGCAAATCATATTGTGGATGATTTTTCAATAGACAATATCTTAAGCTTTAACTATCTAAAAGATTCCAAATTAATGCAAATATCCAGAAAAGATGTGTTTGCGATAGATAAACTATTGATTGATAATATGAAAAACAGTAAGTTTCTCTATTTTATATTCTCAGAACTTAATCTAAGATACGTTGAGATAATTTCTGAACTGTTGAGTGAACATATTCCTGTAAAACTGATTATCCCTCAAGAGATTAGGGTTAAATTCATAGATAGTTTTGATAGGGATCTTATTAACAAAGCTTTCATGGATAAAAGATTTTACTTTCTTGCAACTTCTGATAAGATTCATCTAAATCTGTTTGTAAATGATTTTATGATGGCTTTTAACTTATTCCATGAAACAGGAATAGTTGATAAGAATAATGTAATTATATCAAACAATGATTTGTCTTTAAAATGGGCTAAATCTGTTTTTAATAATTGTTTTGAAAAAGGTGGAATAAAATACGGCTCACTGGCTGAATGATATTGGTTTTACATTAAATGTTTTAAAGTGATGATATGACTAATTTTAACTTTGATTTAAACATTAAATTAAATAGGATATTAAGATCTCATATTAAATCATTAATATTTCTGGATATTATTGAAGGACCTAAAACAATGAATGATTTGAAAAAACACGGTTTTGGCTCATCTGTTTCTAATGCTTTAAAATTTTTAGAGGATAATCAGATGATAAGGATAAACAGGGAGGGGGCCTATGTTCTATCATCTGAAGGTAAAATTGTGGCTGTAAACTTTATAAACTTTTTAGATTGTTGGCCTAATCGGGATATGGATCTTTTTTGGGATAATCATAGAATAGAACAAATTCCCTTAAATCTTTTCAATGATTTGTATCTTTTAAAAGATTCTAAACTACAAAAATATGATAATTTATATCCTGACAAATCATTTAAAATATATAGGGACCTTGTTTTGAATTCTGATAAACTTGATTCAATACTTTCTATCTGTTCGCCGGAGCATATTAGAATATTATGTGATTTTGTAAAATCCTCTTCTGATTTCAAACTTAATCTAATTATTAACAATGAAATCTTAGAGGAGCTATTATTAAATTACAGGGATTTTCTAAAATTATTAATAGAATCAGATAATGTGAATATTTATATTCCCGAAAATGACTTCAACTTCTTTTTAAATATTGGAGATAATTTCATGTCATTAAATCTTTTTGATTTTAATTTAAACTGTGATATTGGGAACATGATGTATGGTAGATCTGTAGAAAATATTAAGTGGGCCTGTAAACTATTCAAACATTGTTTGGATAATTCAAAACCATTGGATGAGGTGTTTATCAATAATTTAAAATAGTGGAATAGTTTTATTGTTGGTTTGAATAGGTGTTGTCAATAATTTAAAATAGTGGAATAGTTTTATTATTAGCTAAATCAGTTAAATGATTTTATTATTTAATAAGTATAATAATGAATGGTTTTTTATTAATTAAACTGTTAAAAAATATTAAAATTAGTAAATTATTTTATTATTGGTTAAAATATATTAAAAAAGTTTTATTTTAAGAAATTAGTAGTTTGCTATTAATTTCTTTTTTAAATTTTAAGTTTTTTCTATTTATATTTCGTAGTGTTTTGGTGGGTTTCCTGAGAAGTCTGCTATTGTTGCTTTTCCTGTGAAGGTGAATACTTCGAATGTTGGGTTGTCTGCTGTTTGGTATAATGTTTTTACAAGTTCGTTTGAGTCGATTACTTTCTGTTTTAATTCAAGGTCGTCTACGAATTCTACTTCTCCGCTTACTCTTAACCATTGGTATTCTGGGGTTGCTGTTGTAAGTTCGAATTTTGGATCTGCTTCTAATTCTTTGTATAATGGTTTGGTGTTTGCTGTGCAGAAGTATGGTTTGTTGTTTTCTTGGAAGTAGTAGAGTATTGGTCTTACTTTTGCTTCTCCGTCTAATCCTTTAGTTGCTATGTATACAAGTGGGTTTTCTTCTAAAAATTTTAACATAATGGTTCACATCCTTTTATTTTAAATCTTTAATCTTAAACATCTAATATTAAATAAAATATTTTTTGTTTAATCTTAATTTCTTTTATTTGTATTTAATTGTATGATTAAACATATATAAAGAGTTTTTGTAACTTTTTGGTAACTTATAATGTTTTTTTACATTATTTGGTATTTGTGTGTTACCTGTTTTGTCTTTTACACATGTTTTACAATTTGTTATTTGTAGTGTCATATATAAAGAGTTTTTGTAACTTCCCAGTAACTTATGTTGTTTAAAACATTAATCATAGAGTTATAGGTTAATTATTCTCTCTTTTATACATGTTTTACAATTTCTTATTTGTATGATTACTTATAAATGGTTTTTGTAACCATCAGGTAATGTAACTGTAAAGTTACCTTAAAAAAAACAATTATCTTTTTCCTTTTTTTGATGATCTAAATTTATAAGAATCTTTAAAAAATGAGATTGTATAATTTATACTTAATATTCAAGTATTGTTTTAAGTGTAAAAATGAGTTTTAACTAACTTATTTTTAAAATAAAAAATTTAAATTTAATTTTAAAATATTTTTTTTGAGTATTGTATTCTTGGATTCTCAATCTGTTAATGTATGAAAAAACGGTATTTTTAAAAATTGAAAAATAAAATTTATATTAAATTGACAATATCCTTTAATGATTTATTTAAATCATTGTCAATTGATATTCTTTTACTTATTTCACTTGGAATACGTGCATCCCCCAGATTCATTCTAATTAATGTCATATTTGAATATCTGTAGGAGTATTGTTCGAATGGGAATCTGATTATGGTAGGTGTATTATATCCTACACCTAATTCTAATAATACAGTGTTTTTATCTAATGAATCCTTAATAAATTCAATGTAATTATTGTAATTTTTATAATTAGGTTCTTCAACAAACCTATTATCACATCTAAGGTTTTGGATTAAAAATTCTCCACACTTAGGACAATAGGGAATGTCATCACTACTAATGGTATACTCATCTACCTTATTTTCTATCATTGATTTAATGTATTTCTCATTGTAGTAAACCTCATTAGAGCAGGGGGTAATACATTGGAACTGGGAATATTGTCCTTGAGGTTCAAATATTTTGTCCTGTGAAAATCCTGCTTTTTCAAGTTGATAATCCACATTTGTTGATATAATGTAATAGTTCTTATCTTTAACTAACTTATATAAATTGAGATATGGTTCCGTTGCTGGCGTTTTGTACCTTATTTCGTTAATGGGTGGGACCAGAATCCCCAGTATTTACATGCATTCTCTTTATCTATATTCATCCAGAATTTTCCCATTATATCTCCAATAGTTTTATAGCCTAATTTGGCATATTGCGGATAATGTTCTTTAAAAAATTCTTGACTTCCATAGTTTAATCCTCCTGCTGCAGATAATCCGGATCCTACACCTATGACTATATTTTCTGCATCGGAAATTGCATCATATGCTTTTCTAATATTTCTATCGTAGTCGTTAAACATTTTAGCTCCTTTTAATATTTTTATATTATTTTGGTATTTTTTTAATAAATTTTGAGTTTCTTTTCTTCATTTAATCTAGAAATTCCCTTGTTCCTTTTTAATTCAATTTTCAAGTAGTTCTGTATAAATTCTTAGTTGTTTGTCCTCAAAAACATCAAAGATTACTTTTTCAATGCTAGTTTTTGGATTATTTTCTAGGTAGGTAGATACAGCTTCATATGCAAGTTTTGCCGCATCTTCTTTTGGAAAATTAAATACTCCTGTTGAAATGTTTGGAAATGCAATTGTTTTTAAATTATATTCATCTGCAACCTTTAAAGAATTAGTATAACATGATTTCAACTCTTCCTTCTGTTTGTTGTTTGGTTTTGCACCTGGTGCTAATGCAGGTCCAACAGTATGAATAACATATTTTGCAGGTAAGTTATATCCTTTGGTTATTTTTGCTTGTCCATTCTTTTCATCATGGCCCTGTTTTACCATAATCTTGTTACAGTCATATCTTAATTGTATTCCTGCTGCAGAGTGTATTATATTGTCGATACAGTTGTGAAGTGGAATAAAACATCCGAGAAGTTTTGAATTACATGCATTTACAATTGCATCAACTTTTAAAACTGTAATGTCTCCATGAAATATTCCTATTTTAGGATTTCTTTTGGTTTCATTAATTTCATCTGAGGTAACTAAGTTTTTAGAATTTGTTTCATAACTTAATAACTCGTCTTGAACTTCTAAAAATTCCTTGGATATTGGTCCGGGTAGACGAATATTCATTAAAGATCTTAAAAGTAATCTTTTATTTTGATAATCTTTGGGAATATCTATCTTTTCATCTAACTGTGATATTAATTCATTTAGTAGAAAATCTACTTTCTCTTCTTTATTCATAATGACCTCTTAAAGTTTTATATATTAATTAATAGTTTTAGATATAAAAATAGTTTAGTTACCTTAAGGTAATCATTTGGTTTTAAAATTAGAAGAAATAGTTAATTGATTAATAATTTATATATAAAATAATTTTAAAAAGAACTTTTTTATTTTGTACCATAGATTCTATCACCTGCGTCTCCAAGACCTGGAAGAATGTATCCTTTATCATTTAAATCCTTATCGATTGCAGCACAAAATATTTCAACATCCGGATGATTGGAATTGACTGTTTCAATTCCTTTAGGTGCTGCAACAATACATAATAGTTTGATCTTACTTACTCCATCTTCTTTAAGCATACTAATGGCTTCTGATGAACTTCCTCCAGTTGCAAGCATTGGATCTATAATTATAACTTCCCTTTTTGATATTCCTTTCGGCATCTTATAATAATATTTCACTGGTTTTAGTGTTTCCCCGTTACGATAAAGACCGATATGGCCTACTTTTGCATTGGGAATAACATTTATCACTCCCTCTAACATGCCCATTCCTGCTCTAAGTATTGGCACAATTGCATAATTGTCTTCATTTAGCATAGCAGTTTCCATTTTATCTAACGGTGTTTCTATTGTGATTTTCTCTAATTTTGCATCACGGGTGGCTTCGTATACTAGGAGTGTGGAAATCTCTGTAATTAGTTCCCGGAATTCTTTTGTTCCTGTATTAACACTTCTTAAAATACTAAGTTTATGGGTTATTAATGGATGATTTAAAACATTTGTATTTTTCATCGAATACCTTCTTATTTGATTCTAATCTATTAAATTAACATATTTATTAGATAAATTATTTTTTTTAATAAAAATTAAAAGGTTTCTAAAATCAGAAACCAATTAATTTTTATTTTCTGTATTGCTATTTTTAACATATCTAATGCTGCCTAGGATATGTTCAATGATATCCTTATTTTTGGAAATTACTAATAAGTTATCATGTGTAGTTGAATTTCCCACAGAAGCCATATAATAATTATCCTCTTTATTATACCAAATAGAATCATTATTTGCTTTATTTACATATTGTGATTCATTCTGTGTAATGTCGATTGCTCCAGTTTTGTAGGATTCAAAATATGTGTCATAAACCACAGCCTTAGCAACAGATTCTGCAAGTCCAGAATCATAGCTATTGTAGTAAAGAATGGAAACTTTATGTTCTGTATCGTTTAATGCAGTCATATTTTCAATGGTTTTATTGGTAACATTGTTTGATACAGGCATTTCTATACTGCAGGTGTTACTTAACTGAACATTTTTGTATTCTACATCAGTATTGTAGAATAGGTATAACCCTACAGCTGCAACTATAACAATAAGAATTATTAAAATTCCAATTATATGTTTTTTATTCATATTATTCCCCCTTTTTGTTCTATTAATTTAATTTTTGTTTTATTTCTATTTAAATTTTAAATTTCTTTTAGATAATATAATACTGTTTATAGTCATATTTATTTTAAGTAGATTATCATCTAATAAATCATGTTTTATATCGTTTTTTGTTTAAATAAAAATTAAATACTAAAATCAATAAATTATCTTATATATTTTAAAAAGGGAAAATGACAGATATGATAGATAACTTTGGGAAAAATGTGGTTTTTAAAGTAATCTTATGGGGTTAAAATTAAGTGAAGGAAAAAATAAATTAAGAAAAATCTTATAAAAGAATGGATGAATTAATAATGGATGATTTAGATAAATCTATTAAAGTTTATGGTTATGTTAAACTAATAAAATTCTTTAAATTTTATAAGTGGTCTTGATATAATTAATATTAGTTTAAAAAAAATTATGTGGTTTTATGAAGTGGAAAATCTCAGATCTTGAATTGGATAATCAGGTTGTACTAGCTCCCATGTCTGGTGAATGTGATTTTGCATTTAGATCTATTGTTAAATCAATGGGTTGTGGACTTATAGGAACTGAAATGATTTCCACAATTGCAATTAAATATGCAAATCATAGGACCCATGAAATGTTATATATGACTGACTATGAAAGGCCTATATCTGTACAACTCTTTGGACCAGACCCAGAATCATTTAGGATAGCATCTGAATATGTATGTGAAAATGTAAATCCCGAAATCATTGATATTAATATGGGATGCCCTGTTAAAAAGGTTGCAATTACTTCCAATTCCGGAAGTTCCTTACTTCGAGATCCTGAAAGGGCATATGACATTGTTAAAACTGTTGTAGAGACGGTTGATATTCCAGTTACTGTAAAGATAAGAAGTGGTTGGGATGAAAATAATATTAATGCAGTTGAAATAGCTAAAGTAGTTGAGGATGCAGGTGCATCTGCAATTACTGTCCATCCACGTACAAGGGCTCAGGGATATGCAGGTAAGGCAGACTGGTCTATAATTAAAGATGTAAAAGATGAATTGTCCATACCTGTTATTGGTAATGGTGATATTAAATCATGTTATGATGCTAAGGGAATGATTGATGAAACAGATTGTGATGCTATAATGGTTGGTAGGGGAGCACTTGGAAACCCCTGGTTAATTAGGGAATGTGTTGATTACTTGGATAGTGGAATGGAACCTAAAGATGTGAGCATTAAAGAGAAAATCCATGTGATAAAGGAACATGTTAATCTTTTCCTTGAAAATAAGGATGAGAATTTAGCTATCAGAAAGATTAGAAATCCTGTATCACATTATATTAAACGTTTTCCTAAAAGCCGTGAAACATTATTAAAGTTATTTAAGGTTAATACTAAGGAAGAGTTATTTGATTTATTGGATGATTATTATAGATACTATAATTCCTTTGCTGATTAATGGGGAGAAATATCTGTATATTGGTAATGGGATATTATTATAGATTCTTTTTAATTGCTTGAATTTTTAATTTATTGTATTGTGAAATTTATTTTTAAAAAATGATGATTTATGGATAGGTTTATAGATTTATTTAAGAATAGTTTTAGATATGCGGTTTCTGATTGGAAAGCTATTTTTATTTTGGGTGTTTTTCTTTATATTATTTCATATTTGGAGGATACTGTTTTTCAAAATAGTAATATTCAAAACTTAAGTGGGTTAATTTTTATTATCATTTTA
>JBJEIL010000171.1:0-4375 GCA_051876995.1 Methanobrevibacter sp.
AAGAACTGAAGAGTCATATGCATATACTCCTTCCAAACCTTTAATAACCTCCCCATTATTTACATTTGCAATAGCATCTTGCAATGTAGCATATCCAGTATCATTGATATACCAATAACGAATAAAAACATTTAATTTTCCAGGTTTAATAACTGGATTTGAAACACCTGAATAATTTCCAGATATATTGTATAAACCTAATTTAGCATTGGTGTAATTGTAAATAGCCAAACCTTCAACAACTGAAACATTTGCAACAGACTCATTATTTGCATAGAAATTAATAAATCCACCACCAATAGGGTTTCCCATATCATCAGTTACATTAGCTGTTAAAACCGGGGTATCCTCATCATAAACAAATCCTGCTGTCTTATTATCCATAAATATAATATTTAATTTATTAACAATTGAATTATCAAGATAGATATAATTTCCAACCGGGCTAGAACAGTTATTTATAATATTTCCATTTAAACCAGCAGCGGAATCCTCAAGATAAATAGCTCCACCACTTATAGATGCAGTATTTGATGTGAAAATAGAATTGTTTACAACAATATTAGAATTGTTTCCCCAAATAGCTCCACCATTTAAGGCAGTGTTATTAACAAACTCTGAGGATATTATACTTGCATTGTTTTCAACATACATTCCACCATTAAGATTATTGGATAAAACACCATTATACAATTCCAAATTACCTGAAGAGTATATGGCAATTCCATTACCTGTGAAATTAGTACCGTTAATTAAAGCCTCATTAATATTATAAACACCAATATTTGTGTTATTTTCAAAAGAACAATTGTTTAAGGTTAATGTTCCATTATTAACAATAGCATTCTTTCCATTTTTAAAAATTATATTACGAACAATTACATCAGAGGAGATGTTTAAGATATAATCATTAAGTTCACCATCAATGATTACGGAACCAGCAGATTCACCAATGATAATTACTTTTTTGGTAATATTCTGTGAATTTGATTTATAAGTTCCATTAAAAATGAAAATTGTTTTATTTCCACCTAAAGCATCATTCATAGCAATAGCCTTATCAATACTTTGGTATGGATTATCCTTAGAACCATCACCTGTATCATCACTACCATTAACTGATACATGAATAATATTGTTCTCGTTTTCAGAAACTACAAATTTGAAGGTACCTTCATGATAAGGATCTTTAATAGTAATTGTTTCATCACCAGAGCTTAATGCAGAATATTTTACAGTACTTGTACCGTCTTCTAGATTAACGATATTAGGACTAATACTACCTAATTTAGAACTAAGACTAAGATTAACTGCTGGCATTTTCTCGGTCAATGTGTAATAATTGGTACCATCGGTATACTTAGTAAAATCTATTACCAAATCATAATCTTTACCTGCTGCGATTTCATCTTCAAGAAAACTTAAATCCAAAATAGTCCAATAATCAGCGGTTATATTTTCCCCAACTATCTTTGTAATATTTGAATTTAATCCAAAATAATTATAATTTGCATTAATAGAAGTTTTTACACCTGATTGACCTATTACAGTAGCCCCTTCAGGATAGTTTTCAAATATATTATAATTTATTGTAGCTGATTTAACTAGTGAGTTAAAGAGTTCTATTGCAGAACCATTAGATGCATTATTTCCAAAGAAAATATATTTTGTAACATTAACGTTTCCACCTTGGACCCTAATTGCACCACCGAAATTATAGCCATATCCTGTACCTTTAGCAGTATTGTTAATAAATACTGAGTTTATGACTTGAGTCTCATTGGAACAATAAATTGCACCACCAAATCCACCTACATTGTTAATAAATGTAGAGTTTTCAATAATTAAATTATTTGATGAATAAATAGCTGCAACCCACATAGATCCAGTATTGTTAATAAATGAACAATTATTAACCACAATCTTACCAGTCATATAAGATTTACTTGAAATAGCACCACCATTAAAAGTAGTGGCATTTGAATTAATAAACTTAATATTATTAAAAATAGCCGTTACATTGTTTGCCGCTATGGCAAATAAATCTGTTTTATTTAAACCATCAATATATACATCACCAAAGCCAGTGAATGTTACATTTGATGTGAGATTGAATTTACCTTCTGCATAACTACCTGGTGCAATGTATATTGTATTAATTGTTCCATTAGAATTCTTAACAACAGTTAATGCATATTGTAAAGTTTTAAAGGAAGAATTCCAAGAAGAACCTGTATTTGTATCATCACCACTAGTTCCATTAACATAAACAATAGACCCTTCATTATCAGATATTAAAGATTTATTGTCATTAATGGATTCTTTAGTGAAGAAATTGCTTCCAGAGTTATCTTCTACAATTTTATTAGAAACATCTTCTGAAGCACCATTTATAGAATTTTGATTATAATATGAATTATTATCAATAGTATTAGTAGATATACTACCATTATCCCTATTTGACGAAATAATTGTATTATTATCTACAGATGTTGCAAAAGTAGATGGAATTCCGATTAAAAGTATTAAAGATATAGTCAATACTATTAACAGAAATTTCTTTGATTTCTCCATAATCGCTTACACTCCTGCATATTTCTTAATCGATTTACATAAAGTTAATAAGGTATTTTTTAAACTTAATTTAATTAAATAAAAATATAAAACATTATTTTTAATAAAATAATGAATTTATATTAAAAATACATTAATTAACCTCATAATTTTTTATAAAAATAACATTACAAACCAATTTACAAAATTTTAATAGTTTGAAATGTAACATATTTCATATTGAAAAATATGTTAATAATATTATCTAAATTATAATATTTAAAACTTTTATCTTGAATTTCATGAATAAAATAACAATATAATAAATAGTTTACAAAATAAATAATGAATATAAATGGATTTTTGAATAAATAAAGGAAAATAAACGAATAACATTATTTAAAAAATCTAAAAATAATCAGATGGGAATTAAAAAGAACACTTAACAGGAAAAAACAAAATAAAATGGAAAAAAACACATAGAAAGATTTTAAATAAATATGTTTATTATTTTAAAAAAAATATATAAAAGTTTTTTAAAACATACTTATATTATTGTATAAGTTATAAATCACAAGAAAGGAAAAATTCTCCTACTAAAAAAATCCCATAATTACCAAAATATAGGAATCGCAAAAAAAATTTTTAAAGATACGAAAATGAGTTAGATTTTTCAAATCAATATAAACATTATAATTTAATTAAAAATAAGAAAAATAGTCAAGAATGACTATTTTAAATATGTTCTCATTTTCTTACTGTAATTTTAACACTGGTTGTTTTTGGACTGTATGTATTGTCTCCAGCAAACTTAGCTGTAATAGTATAGGTTCCAACACGAGTAAACTTAACTTTTAAAGTTGCTTTACCATTTTTATTAGTGGTTACGGTATATTTTTTACCATTAACAGTTACAGTAATCTTTTTAGACTGTGCACTGACAGTGGATTTACTATTTTTAGAACTAATACCCTTTAATGTAAATGTTAAAGTCCTAGTGGTCTTAACTTTAAGGGCACTATTACCTGTAATTGTTAAAGTTGTTGGCTTCTTATTGATGGTAACAGTATTTACCTTGAAAACACCATTATAACCATCATCCCCAAGGAAGTATAATGTAAGGTTATAAGTGCTAGCCCTTGCAAGGTTTATTTGAATTCTTGCAAATCCGTTTGAATCAGTGGTCCTATTATAGGTTTTACCAGCAATATTAATATAAACAGTTTTATTTGCTAAAACATTACCATTGGAATCTTTTAAAGTGAAATTAAAGTAATTACCCTTTTCTCCAGCATTATAATCAACAGCATATTCTTTGAAGTTGCCTGAGTCAAATGTAGTGTTTAACTTCTCCCTAGGAGGAATAATTAAAAGATTTGTACTATTCTCAGCAGCACTACAATTCTCATTACCATAATAGCTAACATATATTGTAGATTTACCAATTAAATCATTGATGAAAACGGTTCCATTATCATCAGTGGTGGTGATAACATTATTAGATCCATTTATAGAATAAATAATGTTCTCATTAGATATTGTCTTGCCATTATCATAAGTCAATTTAATGTATACAGTACCATTTTCAGCAGAATCAATGAGAATATTTGAGATGTATTTTACAACAAATCTGGTTGAATTATTTACAGAATTATAGTTATTGTTACCAACATAATATACATTTACGTCATATCTTCCAGGACTGAGAATATCAGATACATTTAAAGATCCTCTACCATTAACAACATTGATAGTGTAGTTTCTACCATTAACTCCTGCAATAACATCACCACTAATATTGTTGCTTAAGTTAACATCAATC
>JBJEIL010000172.1:0-4294 GCA_051876995.1 Methanobrevibacter sp.
ATAAAAAGTTCATCTCCTTTTAAGTACTAAACCAATAGCCGCTAATGCGAATAACAAGATATATAAAGGATTTCCCGTATTATATAAGGCATATGAGGTGCCTTTATTAATTGGATCTTTTAAATTATTAGTTGTATTATTTGTATTAGAATAATTATTTAATGCAGTATTGTTATGTACTGTACTGTTGTTTGTAGTAGTATTATTATGAATCGTACTATTATTTGTAGTGGTATTATTATTAATTGTACTATTATTTGAAGTAGTATTATTTGTTTTAGGAGTCTCCCACCATAGTCTAATACCAATTAATTCTTGAAAGTTATCCCTTACAGGATTAAAGAATTTAAGTTGATAATGTTCATCGCTTCCATTAACACTTCGTATAATACCAGTATCCGGATAAGTTTTAACCATATCTAAAATTTCTAAAACATAATCCCCTCTTGTTTTTCCATTACTAAGTACATAATCAAAAAAGCTGTAATTAGGTTCTAAAAGATTAGATCCGTCACTAAAGTTTAAATAGTTATATCTTAAAAATCCTGTAATAATACCTTGAATATCACCATCAGATAGATTTTCTTTTCTAAACTTATTTACAAGCAAGGTCTTTATATAATCATCCACAGATTGGTTTGTTATGGTATTTACAACTTTAACTTTACTAGTATTATGTTCAGTATAATTTATACCATCATATGGATTATTTTTAGATGGGTTTATACAATATGCAGTATAATTATCACTAGTATAAGCAGGAAGATATCCATTTTCACCAACATGAGCTACCTGAGTATCAATATTATCAGTTTCGTTTATATCTGAGACTGTAACATTAACTGCACTTATAGAACAAATACCCAATATCAATATGAGTACACAAAAAATTGTCGTTATTCTTCTCTTCATTCAAATTCACCTACCTTTCCTTATTTGAATCTTATAATATATACAAATTTTGTGCAAAATAATCTTCAATTAGTTAAAAAATTTATAACAAATGCAATATTTTTTCAATGAAACTTTCAAATTTTATAAAATATTTTCAATAGGAAACTTGATAAAAATTGATAAAAAATAGTAAAAAATAATTTGGCGGATTCCACATCTAAAAAAAATAATCAAATATTAATAGTATAATATATTAAAAATAGTATTATGTTGAATGATAAAAATGACAAAAAGATTTTAACAATACAGGATATCTCTTGTTACGGACAATGCTCAATAACAGTTGCACTACCAATCATATCTGCATTCGGAATTGAAACTGCAGTTCTTCCTTCTGCAGTTTTATCTACACATACCTCAGGTTTTTCAGGATATACCTGCAGGGACTTAACAGAAGATCTTCCTGCTATTCGTGAACATTGGGAAAAAGAAGGAATATACTTTGACGCCATATATACGGGATATATTGGATCAATGGAACAATTGGAGCATATAAAAGAAATTATAGATTCAAGATTAAAACCTGACGGACTTGTATTTGTTGATCCTGCTATGGCAGATAATGGAGAGTTTTATCCTGCATTTAACCAGGAATTTGCTGATAAGATGGGTGAACTATGTAAGATAGGAGATTACATTCTTCCTAACACCACTGAGGCTTGTTATCTGTTACACAAACCTTGGAAACCAGATTTTTCAAAAGAAGAAATCTTAGATATGGCAAATGAACTTTCTGACTTTACAAAGAAATATGTTATCTTAAAAGGGGATAATCACATAGAAAATAAATTAGGAACAATTGTTTTAGATAAAAATAACCCTTCCTCTACAGAAATTGTATACAATGACAAAATAGATTACATTTCCCATGGAACCGGTGATGTCTTTGCTTCAGCATTTGTAGGATCATCTCTTATCGGTAAATCACCATCTAAATCAGCAGAAATTGCAGGCGAATTTACTAAAAGGGCTATCGAAGAAACAGTTGGTGACCCAAATCATAAATATGGAGTAAAATTCGAAAAGGTAATTCCACATTTATATGAGTTATTATAATTTAATAGACAATAGAATCTATTAAATTTTTTTTAAATTTTACTAATAAATAGATATCTTTACTTATTTTTAATTAATCAGGCAAAAATTTACAATATACTCATTTTATTTTTTAAACAGTATAAAACACTTTTTTTAAATCTTTAACTAATAATCAAATTAATTAACAAGATTTTTTTATTCTCCTTACTATCATTATAAGGGAACTTAACAATTTCATCATCAATATAATATATAGCAATATTGAAAACTTTACTATTAAAAAATAAAAAAAATAATTAATTATAGATAATAAGTACTTAAACAAGTAATTAACCTATAAAAAAGTTAAATAAATAAAAAAATAGCTAATTAAGAAATTAACTTATAATAAACATGTAATTAATGTAAGGATTGCAAGACCACCCTGCATGATAATAATTTTAGGATTACTTGTAAAGCTACCATACAATGCAACAAGAATAATATACACCATTAAACAGATAAGTGCAATTTTACTTGCAAATACAAATACGGAAATTAAGATTAAAATTGCAAGTAAACCATTATACACACCCTGATTTTTAAAAAGTGTATTAACAGAATCCCTTTCTAATTCGGTTTTATCCATACCAAAGACTTTGGAAGTTCTATCTGAGGAAGTTGCAAAAGTCTCCAAATACATTATAAATAAAAATTCTATAGCCACAAGTGTAGCTAATACTTCAGTTAATAAGAACATGATATCTCCTTTTTTAATTAATACAAATATAAGATATAAATAATTTACTTAACTCCTTAAAGATAAAAAGTCATAAATTATTTTAGCCGCATTAATGGCAGTTATATCACCTAGTCTATCGGATGCAACCTCCATAACATCAAAACCTAAGATATCTTTATCTCTTAAACAGACCAAAATATCCTGAATATTTTCAGGTGAAAGTCCACAGGGTACAGGATTACCTAAAGAGGGAGCATATGCAGGATCAAGGGCATCCATATCAATTGAGATATAAATCGGATTGTCAATAGCCTCCAGATAGTTAAGCAGATAAGTAAAGGATTTTCTTAGATCGTCTGCTTTAAAAGAGGTGATTTTATCTGAATGTTCATCTACAAATTCCTCTTCCTCCAATGATGATGACCTTATTCCAATCTGAATAATCTCCTTTGGATTTAAATCAAATACCCTATGCATAATAGTTGCATGTGAATCCTTTTCACCCTGATAATCATCAATAATATCCCTATGTGCATCGATATGCACTATAACAATATCTGATAAATCATTTGATTCCTGATTATCTGCTATTGCAGATAAAGTTCCTTTAGTGGCACTATGTTCTCCACCAATAAGAATCGGTTTGATGTTATTTGCAATCAAATCAGACGCAACATCCTTAAGCAAATCACATGTCTTTTTACAATTACCTGGAATCGCATTAAGATCTCCAAAATCATAGAACACAGTATCCATCTCCTTGTTAAGAGCAGTATTATAATATTCAAATGAATATGATGCCTCCCTTACAATAAGTGGACCATATCTTGAACCAACATGATAAGAAACAGTGCTATCAAATGGAACCCCTATAATACCCCATAAATTATCATCATCCTGAGGAATATTATCAAAATCAACTTCTTCCTGTGAGAATGCAAACTTGCAAGGCTCATGCATACCAAATATCATTAAAAACACCTTAAATTAAGTAAGATTAATTAAAAAATTAAAAAATAAGTAAAGAAATAAATTATTTTTTACAATAAAAAAATAATTAAAAAATCCCTAAGTTTTAACTAGAACAATTCAAATCGAATCATCTAAATAGCTAAATATTAATGGTATTTAAAATTGAATTAATTAATATTTACTAGTTAAAACATGTTAAAATTTTAAATTGAATAGATTTTTAAACTAACAGATAAATTGAAAATATTAGATTAAATTGCTAAGTATTTAAACTAATATTAAAAGTTAAAATTAAATACATTAAAAATTATGAAATCTAGTAACTAGGTGCTGAACCTTTAGTTCTCATAATTTTCATATTACCCATAGCTTCAATATATTCTACTTCAATACCTTCAACAATTTTATCAGCCAATTCTTCAGGTAATGGTAATTCTAAAGTATCATAGTTTTCCATATCCATAATTTGTACAGTAGTACCTTGGATAGATAAAACTTGACCTACTCTTTTATCAATTATAGGAATATCAACTTTACTGTTTACAGGTTTGGTTAAAGTTCTTTTTTGACCATCGAAAACACCGATAGCTTCTACTCTAGCTTTTGCAG
>JBJEIL010000173.1:0-4282 GCA_051876995.1 Methanobrevibacter sp.
AGTTAAAACTACCATATCTGTATCAATTTCTCTAAATTCCCTATTAACAGTATCCTCAACTCTTACAACCAAATGACCGTCTCTTTTACCAATTTCTCCAGGACGACCCCTAATCAATCTTACCCCATTAGCTTGTACATGCTTGTAATATTTTTCAAACATTCCAGGAGTACGCATATCTGTATAACAAATATAAATATCAGTATCCGGATGTTTATGTTTAATGATATTTGCATTCTTAAGTGCTACCATACATCCCACCTTACAACAGTACTTAACGGAATTAGGTTTTTCATCCCTTGAACCTACACATTGAATCATAACCACTGTTTTTGGTATGTGACCATCAGACAAACATTGGAATTTACCTTTTGTAGGACCGTTAACACCTAATATTCTTCCAAGTTCACTTTGGGTTATTACATCATCATATCTGAAGTAAGCATAGTCAGGACGTAAATTAGGGTCAAACAATTCATGGCCAGTAGCTAATATTACAGAACCTACTTCCAATGGAACAATTTCCTTCTCTCCCCTAAGACTTATAGCATTCATTGAACATTCACGTTTACAATCCCCACATTTATCACAATTATCCATATCAATTATATAACTATCTGGATAACACTGGGAAAATGGTTTGTAAATAGCTTTCCTATAAGTTAATCCGTCATTCCAATCATCCGGAATTTCTTGACTGCAAACCTCTGCACAGTCACCACATGAAATACATTTGTCACCATCAACATAACGGGGTTTATTTTCAATAAGTAAGTTAAAGCTACCACCACGTCTTGTAGCTTTTATAACTTTGGAATTCGTCATGATTTCAATATTACCATTCCATACAACATCATTTAAAACAGGATTTAAAAGACAAAGACCGCATTCCTCTGCAATCTTAACAGGTGAAAAAACCTTACCAATTTTAGCCATATGTCCACCGATACTTGGTGATTGTTCTATCAGATATGTTTTAATTCCTTGTTTTCCAAGTGACAATGCTGCACTCATTCCTGCAATACCTCCACCAACAACTGCAGCACTATTAGGCGTTTGAACGACAATAGGATCAACAGCTTCAGATTTTTTAACCTTTTCTATTGAAGCATTGATTAAAGTAATAACTTTATCAGTTGCTTTTTGATTAAATTCACCTGAATATGTACTATGTACCCAGGAACATTGTTCACGAATATTAGCCATGTCCATTAAAAAAGGATTTAATGGCTGAATATATTCCTGAAAAGTTTTTCCATGAGATTCTGGAGAACATGCTGCTATTACCACCCTATCTAAATCTTCACCAATAATATTATCTCTAATTATTTTACGGCCCTTAATAGAACATAAATTTGTAAACTCAGCTATTACATCCACGTCAACAGATTCCTTCACTCTTTCTAAATCTATCATATCTGAAATATTCCCTCCACAATGACAGAGAAAAACACCTATTTTTAAATCATTAGACTCCATTACTTCACCTCTTTTTAACTTGTAAATACAAATGGTTCTGGATCCATATCCACATTATATTCCGGAGAACTTTCGAATTCAATTCTCTCATCAAGTTGTTTAATAATTTCTTCCTTTCTTTTATCTGATATTGGTTTTAATTTATTAATAATAGGTTCAACTGGACATGTATGAGTTTGAATTCCTAAAACTTTATATGGGTCACCACCTAATGCTAAAGCTACAAGCTGGGCAATATTTAAATGTGCGAAACCATAATTCTTATCCCTTGTTTTATCAACATATGGTTGGTATCTATCAAATTGTACTTGACAATTAGGACACAAATGGACTAATAAATCTGTATTGTTCTCTTTTAGAGATTTTAACTTATCTTCAGTTGCATCAAGACATGATTCCTTATGTACAAATCTCTGTGAAATACCACTTCCACAGGTAGCTCTTTTAAAATCATACCATCCAATGGTATTCACACCTAAAGATTGTATTACATCATCTAAAATATGGGGATTTCTAATACTTGTAATATCCTCTTTATAATGTGCCTTATAGTAATGACAACCATGATGTGTCGCCATAACAATATCAGAAAGATCATATACAAGATTTTCAGCAATTTCTCTTCGTTTGCTGTAAAAAATATCTACAATATGGAAGATATTTTCCTCAGGAACAATATCTCCCTGAGTATACTTCATCCAATCATAACCAGATTTATCAAAAATATTATTAACCTTATTTCTTAGGTTCTCATCTGTATTAAGTAATTCTCCACACTTTTTATTAATTGCATAACAAGTTGCACACATTGTTACAAAATTAGGACGATTTAATTTTTTTGCAAGTGCAAAATGTCTTGCACCATTAACAGTAGTTGACAATTGATCAAATACATCAGAATAATGACCTAATCCTGTACAACATGTTTGACCTTTATCGATATGATAATCAACACCTATTTTATCAAATATATATTTTGTAGATGATTCTATACCAGGATACTCTACACTAACAAGACAACTTTTAAAAAGTAAAATGTCCTTATCTGGAATCTCCGCCATAATTTCCCTCTTGAAGTTTAAAATAATTTTAGAAACTGAAAATTATTCAGTGCTTTTTTCGACTTTTTCATTATCTTTAATTCTTTTTACTTCTTCCAATCTCTTCTCAAAACCTGCCTGTTTTAGAATAGTAGAAACCTCATCAATGGTTTCTTTAGGAGGAATTACAGGCCCTAAACCTAAATTTTCACGTATATCATCAAGGTTACATTTGAAATCCCACCAATCATCTCCTATATCTTCTCTCATTTCAGGAAAGAAATTTGGAGGAATTCCGCCAATTCCATTATTTAAAAAACTATAACCAAAACCTAAAAATGGTCTTAAATGAGCATCAGCTTCTCCACGGGATATCTTAATTTGTCTTAATACCTGATTAGCTTGACATGGACTATTACCTACTGGACAAGTACTATGGCAAGTATAACAATAGAAACAATACCAAAGATATTCATCATCAATAATAGAAGTTTCACCTTTGAGTATTTTCTCTATCATATCTCTTGGATTATAATTAGAATGCTGTGCACCAGGGCAAGTTGAGGTACACATTCCACACTGTACACATTTTAAAAGATTATCTCCAACTGTAAACTTTAAATCCGCCATTATAAAATTTGCAAGATCCAAAGTTCCTTCTTGAAACTCATTTCCCATTAAATAACCTCAGAAAATAATTAATATGAAAATTTAAATGAACCATCATTAATTCTATCAACTAAATCACTGATTATATGATTAGCCCTTAACCTATCTGATTGACGTGAAGTGATATGAACACTATGATTTTCTCCATCAATGTTTAAATTAGCCATACCTGTATCTAATTCAAATACATTTCCAACACAGTAAGTAGAACATATTCCACAACCAAAACAAGCTTCACCATCTAATTCAACTATTATCTTATTATTTTGAAGCATATGTTTTACGGAGTTTGTGGGACAATTTTCCTCTACAGCACATACATCACATCCAATACATTTACCTTCATCAAATTTAGGTCTGTTAATATCATGACCATTCCACATTTGACCATAATCGGTATCAGTAATATGATAGCTTCTTCCTTTAATATCTGCAACCTTAAGAGGAACATCTTCATTTAACACAAGTAAATTATTATATATCTCTTCATTTAAAACAGGAATTGGAATAGCTACAGAATCATATACTTCAGGACCCATACCAGTCATAAAACCCCCTACATAATATGGATCCATCTTTTTCAAATCAGCAGACAACATTAAATTTGGTGCCTCATCACTTGACCTTGTACCGGAACCTAAAACTAAACCTTCTGAACCATTTAATAAAATTTTAGCTCCCATTTTAATGATATCTCTTTTAGGATCATTTTGAAGTGGATTTATATCTCCACAACCTGAAAATGAAATCTTATCAAAACCAGGTTCCATAGGCTTAGCATAAAAAATGGAATTGATAGGTTTATCACCAGTATTAACAAATGCAGTATAATTTTTAAATGCATTTCTTGTACCGATCATATGTGCAGTTACAATCTCATCTAAATTAGTCGTAGTTCTAATAGTTTTACCTTCATAGGTTTCAACTTCCACTTCAATATCCTTACCTTTAAGTAAATCATTAAATAAGAAACCCCCGCCATAATTTATATCATCCTTACTACGGCCCGTTCCATTTATAATAAAATCAACGGAACCTAATAATTCATTTGGACAAGGACCTACCTGAGCAGGAATTCCATTTAAATAAATTTT
>JBJEIL010000174.1:0-4250 GCA_051876995.1 Methanobrevibacter sp.
ACAGAACCGGTATTTTCCGCAGTATTGTTTGTAAATTTAGAATTGCCGATTATTAAAGTACTGTCAACTGATGCAATAGATCCACCATTTAAAGCATTACCATTAGTAAACTCAGTATTATTAAGTGTTAATTTACTTGAATTTAGTAATATAATTCCACCATTATCAGATGTTTTTCCATCTATAAATTTGATATTGGATATGTTAGTATCCGCTTTAATAATAAATATACGAGAACGGTTTGATCCGGATATTATGACATTTTCTCCAGTAATGGTTACAATTTTATTAATTATAATATCATTCTCTTCATATGTACCATTAAATATGATAATGGTTTTTCCGCCACCTAATTCCTCATTCTTTAAAACAGCAGTTTTTATAGTTTTAAATGGATGTTCATAAGATCCGTCGTTAGAATCGTCTCCGTCTTTAGATACATAGATTCCATCTACAGTAGGACCATTTACATGGAATTGGACATTTGTGATTTCATCATCATACATTACAGAAACATTATCAAAACCAGTGTTTAATCCAACATAAGTTATTGTTGCTGAATTGTTTACAACAGTAGTTGAATTCGGATTTAAGGTTCCTAGTTTACTTGTTAAATTAATTTTGTAATTTGGCATAGATTGGTTTAAAGTTTCAAAACCTGTACCATTACTGGTTAACTTAAATTCTAATGTTAAATTTTCTTTGGTATATTGGTTAACATTATTATTAATACTTGGTATAAGTACAACCCAATTGGTTAATCCTAATCTATCACTGTAGACGCTTGTATTTGGTTTTGTATTATTACTCCAGAAATTGTAATTTACAGAACCTGATACATCAGAATAAACTATAGGAGTACCTGCTTTAACAGTATTATTATCAAATATACAATATCTTATAATGATCTTATTATCACGAGCACTGATTATTCCCTGCATATTGCTATATGAACTAGTACCTGTATTGTTTAAGAAAGTACAATGTTCAATTATAGTGTTTGCATAAGTTACAACTGCTCCAGTAGGTCCTTTATTATTTAAAAATGTACAGTTTGAGATAAGCAAATATTTATCCTTATTTCCAGAACCTCCTGATGTAGTTGTTGATGAAATAGCTCCAGATGTTTGACCTGAACCATTTATAAAAGTAATATTGTATAGTTTTGTAATGTTGTTTCCCAAAAGGATATGATAATTACTTCCATTAGAATAGATAACTACATTTCCCCTTCCAGCTAAAATCACATTATCTTTAATATAATAGCCATTTAATTCATAAGTACCTTCATTAATTATAATAAGACAATTACCACCTAACTCCTTATTTCTATCTAAGGCTTTGGTAATTGTTGCATATGGTGCATCAATTGCTCCGTCATTACCGTCATAACCAATTTTAGAAACATATATGGTGTTTGTAATTGACATGTCTGGAATTGTAATATTGACATTAGATGCAATATTATCATCTGTAACATTTATATAAACAGTACTAGGAGCAAGACCTTCACTATCTTCTATAAATGCATCATAACCATATTTTGATGAATCACTTGTAAAAGTAATGGCATAAGGTTCATTTCTGGCACTCAAACCTTCTAAACTGGAAATGTCTAAGTTAAGTACTGAGTAATAAATATAAGTACTGCCAGTTCTATTAACTCCGTTACCATCGATATATGAGTAACCAACTTCCAAAGCATCATCATAATCAGGATAATCATCATAGTAATATAATGTACCTGTTATATTGGCTTTTTGACCTTCTTTTACTGTGATATAGTCATTATCGAATTGGATAAATCCTTCATCACCAGTATGATTATCTTCACCAATGACATTGGTATAGTTATTAACATTTTTATGGATATTATCATTGTTATAACCAATATCTTGATTACTATTGTTCAAATCAAAAGCAAACGATGTTGGTATTAAAATAAGCACTAATAATATAGTTAATATTAACAACACTTTCTTTTTATTAAAATTCATTGCCTCTTCTCCTTATTTATAGATATGAAATATTATTCATATCGATTTATGATTTATAAAATCTCATATTTAATAGTTCCTTCTTGAATCTTTAAATATATAAAAAAATTCTATGAAAACATGAAAATTTTTAAGATAATTTTAAAAAAAGCTTTATGAATTAATAGAAATTAAAATGAAAATGTTAACAATTGAAAAAGATTATAGGAATATACGAAATGTCAAAATAAGAAAAAGTCAATAAATCATTAAATAATAAAAAAAGTATTTAAAAAAGATAATTAATCATCTTTTTTAAAGAATTTGTCTTCAATTTTTTCAACAATATCCTTAAACTCTTTGGATACTGGATTTTTAGGATCTTCAACTGTAGTCATAGTATCTTCATCTACAGCATTTGAAACCTCTTCAGTTAAAGGAATATCTCCTAAGTAGTCAATATCCATAAGTTTTGCAAAGTTTTCACCCTGGTTTTTACCAAAGATATTGATTTTTTCACCACAATGTGGACATTCAAAGTATGCCATGTTTTCTACAAGACCAATCTGTTTAATATTCATTTTTTTAGCCATTGTAACACATTTTAATACATCCTCTTGTGATAATGAGTTAGGTGTTGTTACCATTACAACTGCATCTGCTTCAGGAATAGTTTGAAGTACTGTTAATGGTTCATCTCCAGTACCTGGTGGGTTATCAATAATCAATACATCAAGATTTCCCCATTTTACATCGGAGATGAATTGTCTGATTACTCCTGTTTTCTGAGGTCCTCTCCATATAATTGGTGTATCCTGTGAATCAAGTAAAAATCCCATAGACATAATAGCAACATTATCATCTGACATTACAGGGAGTATTTTATTATCTTCAATTCCTAATACTTGACCTTCCTTACCAAATAGTTTTGGTATATTAGGTCCATGAATATCTACATCAAGAATACCTGTTTTGTATCCTTTTTTAGCAAAGGTTTCTGCTATATTAGCAGCAACAGTAGATTTACCTACTCCACCTTTACCACTCATAACTACAATCTTATGTTTAATATGAGACATATTATTAGCAATATTAATTTCTTGTTGAATTCTTGCTTTCTGCTCTTCTTTGCTCATATTAGGGTTACCATGATGGTTTCCTTCAGGCATAGTATCCTCCTTTTATTGTTATTAATTAATAATTGTATATGATTTTATAATAAAAAAGTATTTTATAATTAAATCTAAATTTTAATAAAAATTTTTCTTTTATATATTAAAAATAATTAGTTTAATTTTATTAACTTTTTGTTATTTTATTATTATAGATTACCTTATATAAATATTTTAATATTAGGTTTCCTTATAGATACTTTTAATCTATTTAATTATAGTATCAATATTATCAAATACAAAACCAATAAATCCGATAATGATCGGGTATACTAAATAGATTAATCCAACATTCAACATATATTCAATAAGATTCATCGGTAAACCTACTGCATCATAGTAAAATTGATCAAGAACCACATTTATTATAAATATTAGAATACCAAATACTAAAGCTTCTTTTAAAAAATCCTTTTTAAATGATTTTAAATAATTAATACCTAATATTAATGATAAAACCGTGATTATAATATCTAAAATTATGTTAAAAATATATGGATTTGAATTATGAGACATTAAAATCAGGGTAATTGTAACAATCCACGTTAAAAACCCATATATTACTCCTATTTTCTTCATATAAATCATCTATAAAAAATTAAAATTTCTTTAATAATTATAATATCTAATTTGACAACTAATAGTTTTGCTATAATTAACCATTATATGTTATATTGTTTTTAAAAAAATAAAAAAATTAGTTTACTCCATATATATGCTATTTAAAAAATAATAAGATTTAATATAATTAACTATTTTTAATCGGATACTCATTAAAAAATGAAGTTTATTATAATTGATTAGTTTTAATCATATACAATTTTAAATTAATAAAATTAGTTTAATTAATTAAATTTAATAATTAGTATTTAAAAAAAGAAATGTTTACTGAGATCTACTCAGTAATCATCAACTTTTGGCTTTGCTTTGGTAAAGAGTATTGGAATTACTATCATTACAAGGAGTAACAATCCCTGTATGATTATCTGGTTAGAATCTCCACTTGTGAAGTTCTGAATATTACCCGTAATCCACATAATACCTATTACTATTGGTATAAAGTATCTAATAATAAATTTCCATGTCTTACCAATCTTATATT
>JBJEIL010000175.1:0-4238 GCA_051876995.1 Methanobrevibacter sp.
AATTAAGAGATGGATATTCTGCTACACATATTATGGGTACTGTTTTTAGATTGGTATCCACTGAAACTGGAGAAGTTTATGGTGGAGGTGCAGATAACCTTTACTGTGGTATTTCTACAGGTGATATGTTTACTCCAGCAGAGTTAAATCAAAAAGGATATGTAATGTCCGATCCTTATAACAAGGTTTGTCAACAATGTGGATGGTCAGTTGCTTATCCTGGTGCCGAAAACTATAACAGATGTCCATATTGTGGTGGAGAACTAAAAACCCAATATGCATATGATGCCCTGGAAAAAGCTATAACAGTTAGTGATGACAGTGCTAATGTATATGTTTATGGTTCTGATGAGCAAGGTTTGGCCGCTACTACACAGGAAGTTGTACAATATGAAGTTTCTAAAAATGGATATAGCTCTACAAACATAGCTTCAGCAATTAACAAAGCAATCAACAATGGTATTATTGTTGGTGTAAACTATGTTGAAGCTAAAGATATTAATGTTAATAAGAATGCTAAGTCTGTAGGTGTATATTATACTGCACTTCCAGATGGAAGAACATCACCTCCATGGAATTTACCAATAAACACATTTTTACTTAATGTTCTTGGAGCAATCCAAACAGTTATCGGAATTGTAATTGTAGTTCTAGTAATATTTAGAGGAAGATTGCTTACTTCCTTCCAAAAAAGGAATAAATAATCTCTTCTTCTAATTTTTCTATTTTATGTGATATTATGGCTTTAATTTTAATTAGAGGAGAAAACAATTCAAAAGTGCTTAATGCGATATCTGATGTTGAAAAACATGGGGGTCTACATTTAACATCAAAGCCACGAGCATTAGATGCTAATATTGCAGACAATATTGTTTCAAAAATTTTAAAAGCAGATATAAAGAATGAATCTAAAGTTGCAGCTGTATTTTCCATTCAGGAAAATCCGACCTTGGCAATTTCAAAAATTAGAAGTATTCATCCACCTGCACATATCATTGTAGTTAGTGATGAGTATGATGAAATTTATGATGATTTGTTGAATAAGATGGATGAAGCAAAATATTTTGAAGGATATTATTCTGCTAAAGCAAAAAATACGAAAACGATTGATTATAAAAAAATGCCAAAAAAACCTAAACTTTAGGTTTTTTTATCAGTTTTTTTATAGATTTTATTTTTTTTTTATAATTTTATTAATCTAATTTACTTTTTTTCAGGATTTTTATTGTTATTTTCTGGTCTTTTTGGCTAGTTACTTTTTATGATTTTTAATAAAATTGATCTTTCTTTATGTTTTTTTTTATTTAATCTGTTTTTTGAGTTTTTATTGTTGTTTGTTTTATTTTTTCTGTGTTTAGTAGATCTTGTTTTTTAAGGTTTCCTCTATTTAACTTGACTTTTTTTAGGTTTGTTTTAATTTTTTTATTTAAATTACTTTTTTTCACGATTTATATTCAGTTTCCTATTGAATAGTTTTTAAAATTTTTGTTAAAGTTTTTATTTTTTGTAATTAAAATTATTAATAATATAACATTTAATATAACTATTATAATTCCATTTATCATGATTGTTTTATTCCTTTTTCTTAAATAATATTTAACCATTTAAAAATTTCTAAACTTAATTAGTTAATATCGATTGTTTTTTATTATCATATTGTTTAGTAGTGTAATTGGTATTATTTTTTAAAACTATACAATTTAAATCGATATTTTAAGAATCTTAAATTATTTAAGATTAATTATTGTTATAAGTAAGTTTTATATTGTTGAATTAATTAATACATTAGTATGATATGTATATTTTTATATATCGTACTCAATTATTAAAAATATAGGTTTATTAATATAAGAATTATTTTGATAATAACTAAATTTAATGTCTTATTCATTAATTTATTTTTTTTTTAATTTTTTTATTAATTATCTTTGATATATTTAATAAATTATTTAAAAATTAAAATGATATAATTGAGTTTTAATTAATTTAAAGGAGTTTGAAGGATTTGATAAGAAATAATAAAAACTATAAATTTATTATTGTTTTATCTTTAATTCTATTGTTTTTTGTTTGTCTATCTTCAATCAGCGCATCTGACGTGAATAGTTCCAGTTTAGGTGATTCTATTCAAACTAATGATATTTCTGATGGTGGACAAGTAGATGATTTAAGTGTTCAGGCTGATTCATCAAATGATATTATTAAATATGACAATTCTAATTCTACTTGTGGTGAGGTGTCTCATGATTATAAGGCTACTTCTAGTTCTGGCTTTGTTGATTATGTAAATGATTCTAGTTCTACAGCTGATATTTCTATTGATGATGATACCAGTAATAATATTTTTAATGGTGTTGATTCTAATTCTACTGTTAAATTAGATGATGTTTATGTGTCAACTAATGGATCTAACTCTAATAATGGTAATATTGATGCTCCTGTAAAAACCATTGAATATGCTTTATCTATTGTTAATGAAGGAGGCAATATTCATGTTAGTAATGGGGGATATAATGAAAACGATTTAAACATTGCTTTCCCTGTTACCATTATAGGTGATAATGCAACTATTAATGGAAATGGTAAAGGAAGAATATTTAATATCACTACTTCTAAAGGTGATTTTGTATCTATCTTTAATATTAATTTTATAAATGGTTATAATGATCAATCTGCTGGTGCAATCTATGTTAAAGATGCAAAAGTAAAAATCGATAACTGTTCATTTACTAATAACACTGCCGGAGAAGGTGGTGCTATTTTATGGAATGGAGATAATGGTACCATTGTAAACTCTTGTTTCAATAACAATATTGCAAGAACTGGTGGGGCAGTTAGCTGGGGTGGATTATTAACCTCAAGTAAAGGTGGTAAAAACGGTCAGATAATTAATTGTACCTTTAACAATAACACTGCATCAAATTATGGTGGTTCTTCTGCTCTTGCTGCATATGCAAATAATCTAATGGTTTATGGAACTAACTTTACAAACAATCATGGTTTGAATGTTACAGATAATGGTGCATTATATGCTTGTGCTAATGATATTATTGTAGATAACTGTTTGTTTGAAAACAACACCATGGAATCTCAAGGTGCTGCAATACGTATTGAATATGATAACGTTCAGGTAATAAATTCTGTATTTATTAATAACACCTTAAGTAGTCTTTCACAATTAGGAACCAATAAAGAAGGTGGAGCTATAGAAGTTTTAGGTGATGGTGCACTTATTAAAAATAATACTTTCATTGATAATGGTGGCCAATACTGTGAGAGAGGTGGAGCCATAGTTGTTTTAACCTATTATGGTTACTCTACAAACATTGAAGATAATATATTTATTAATAACTCCGCTAACTCTAATGGTGGAGCAGTCTATGTTGAGTCAGTTGATGGTTCTGGTATTACCGTTAATTTAAATAACAATTTATTTGATGGTGATGTAGCTAATATGGGTTATGGAATCTACTCCTCTCAAGAAGCTGATTTAAACATTGCAGATAACACCTTCAAAAACATGAATAATGATAATGCTGCTGGTCTTGCAATATATGCTGAGGGAGGTAATATGAACCTTGAAAACAATACCATAACTAATTGTGGTGGTGTTGACTCCTCAGTTATCTATTTCGACTATGGTGCCTTTAATAATGCAGTTATAACTGTTAATAATAATAGTACAAACTCAGTTTTAATCGGTGATACTGTACCTATTACTGTAACCGTATGTGATGATAATGGTAATTTAATTAGTGGTGGATCCGTTACAATTACCTCTAATGGAACAACTGTTAAATCATTGTCTAATACAAATGGTACATTAAGCCTTGATTATACTGTAAGTAAAGCTGGAGATTATATTTTATCTGCATCATATGATTCCGTTTCAGATGCTACCATAAATACTGCAACTTTAAATGTTGTTCCGGTATACAACTCAGAGGATCTCCAGAAACTCATTAATGATGCTGAAGCTGGTTCAACATTAGATTTAGGAAACATGATCTTTAAAAACATTAGTAATGTAAATATTACAAAGAATATTGTTATTGTTGGAGGAAATATAACAGGTTCTGATTCCCCATCACCAATATTTGTTGTCTCTAATAAATCAACCGGTGTTAATGATGTTAAAATAACCGGCGGTAACTATTATTTAAACAATGATGATATTGTTGTTTTGGCTAGTACTGAAAATGGTGCAAATCCTAATAGGGTTGAAATAAGCAGTATTA
>JBJEIL010000176.1:0-19569 GCA_051876995.1 Methanobrevibacter sp.
TCATCAATATTATTTAAAAAATCAACTTGCATTGAATTTGGTGTTAAATTATTCCCATCAGTTTTATTATCTAAAATCTCTTTATTTGTCTCTAAAGCCCTTTTATTTTCATTGTAAATTTTTTCATATTCATCAATAATATCTATAAGATCCTTTGACTCATCCCATAGTTTTTTAAATTCATCAAATAAATTCTTAATAATTTCACCATTATTTAAAGATGAAAAACCAATATTCCATTCTTTATTAATGGTTAATGCATTTAAAGTAATATTAGAACTTCCAATAATTCCCTTATAGACATTTTTATCCTTAAAGATATAACCTTTAGTATGAAAACCCTCTTCTTGACAGAATTTAACCTCAATGTTTCCAAATTCATTAAGTTTCTTTAAAGCAGCAGGTTCTGTAAAATTTAGGTAATTTGTGGTAATGATTTTTCCTTTAATATTTTTAGCTTCAAGCTCTTTAAAATCCTGTAATAAAGGAGTTATACCTCCCATAGTAATAAATGCAACACTAATATAAAATTTTTCACATCTATGTAATTCTTCTTTAATTGAATTTATAACTTTATTACCATCATTATTTACAATTAATTTAGGTTTTAAACCATCATAGGATTGGAGGTCCTTATCAACAAAAGCAATTTTTGCTCCTTCCACAATCTCTTCACCATTAGACATCTACAAGCCCCTTTCTAAAGATTTTCCTTCAAGTAATTTACAACTTTTATATCAGCTTCAATCCATTGAACTGAATCTAATTCATCCTTACATAACCATTTTCCATCCATATGTTCTAGAAGTTTTAAATCACTTTCTAAACTACATTCATAACAGGACATATATAAATAAAAATTAGGATATTGCCACTCTAAATCTAAAGCAAATTTATCAATTTTAATATCTGCATTTAACTCTTCTTTGATTTCCCTAATTAAAGCTTCCTTCTTAGATTCACCTTTTTCTATTTTTCCACCAGGAAACTCCCAAAGACCTTTAAATTCACCGTATCCACGTTGAGTAGCTAAAATTTTTTCATCTTTTTTAATAATTGCTGCTACTACATGTAACTTCTTCATTAAATCCCTCTAATTTATAATTAAAATATTATTTGTTTTTAAATATAATTAAAGATTATTATAATTTTTTTAAAACTTAAATTTAAAACAAAAAAAATTATGATAAATAAAACCAATAAATTAATAATATGAAAAGTAGGATTGAAATTCAAAAAAGATGTAACACCGCAGAGGAGAGATTAAATAAACTTGAAGTTAAAACAACTGAGGACAAATATTATGAACTTAGTTATATCATTACCATTAAAACCTTAAACTCAATACTTGATGAGAATAAAAATGAGGCAAAAATATCAGTAGAATTAGATAAGGTTAAGGCTAAGGTTTATAGACTTCAAAAAAGCGGTAATCAATTAGAAATCTTAAAAAATAATCTTGAAATGAGAACATATAATTGGGTTTTAAATGATTCCAATAATGTTGAAATAGAATGGGCACCGCTTAAATTTAAAAATTAGATAAATTGATTCCACTAAATAGAATGGAAAAACTACTTAAATTTAAAATTAAATAAAAAATAAAAATTAAAAATATATTTTTAATCATAAACTGTTAATCCATGATTTAATATCATTGTCAGATGTAACTAAGTCATTTGCATCATGATCTGTTGTAAATTGAATTTCTATTGAATTTTCCACATTTGCACCATTTGATTCCGCAAGATCACTTGCCTCTTTAATAGCAGATCTTGGCCATCCAGCATGAGTTACAAATGGTATAACAGTTTTTCCTGTAAAGTTATTTGAGGACAGGAATGTTCTAATAGGTGGAGCTATAGTATACCACCAAACAGGACTTCCAACTACAATTGTATCATAATTAGATATATCCTTATTTAATGGTTGTAAATCAGGTTTGATTTGACTTTTTAAATTATCTACAGTCTCATCTACAAGTGCGTCATAATCATCAGTATAATCATCAACAGTTCTAATTTCACATAAATCAAAACCTGTAATTTCACTAATTTTTTCTGCAATTAATCTTGTATGATTTTTATATGAATAATAAACAATTAATCCACTCATTTTATCACTTTAACAATTTTAAAAATAAATTTATTAAATTTAATTAGGTTAATATTATTATATATAAAGTAGTATATATATTTTATTTAAAAAAAATTTATATATACATATAAAAATATTATGGAGATAATTCCAATAGAATTCAGGAGGCAGAGTTTTTTATATTTTTTTAAAAGTAGCTTGACTGATTTTTTCATGCATATTTCCATGATTTTTGTTGTTTATTTTTTATAAAACATTTAAAAACAGTGAAAATAAGATTTTTATAAATATATGCTTTTTTGCGAACCGAACAGAAAATGGGGATTGTAGACAAATCTAATGAAAAAACATGAAAAAATATTTATTATCCCCTTTGGATATATAGTTTTAATTCTTTATGAAGTATTCATATTGGGCTGATTTATATGGTTGACAAAGTTAGCAAAGAGAAACGCAGTTACATCATGTCACGGATCCGTGGCAAAGACACCAAACCGGAAATCCTTGTTCGAAGCTACCTCTTCTCAAAAGGTTTGCGCTTCCGGAAGAACGATAAAAGATTTCCCGGAACTCCCGATGTTGTGTTGCCAAAATACAAGACAGTCGTATTCGTCAACGGATGTTTCTGGCATCTTCATGAGGGATGCAAATATGCTAGGATACCGAAATCCAATGTTGAATTCTGGAAGAAGAAACTCTATGGAAACAAGAAACGCGACAAACACAATCAGGAATTGCTGGAGGAAATGGGATGGAAAGTCATCACCGTGTGGGAGTGTGAACTAAAGAAAGACAAGCGTGAGCAGACCCTGGAAAATCTATATGCCCAGATAACATCAGGACATTGAACCGTAATATCCCAATCTTGTTTTTCAAATCCTGCTGCTTGTAAAACTTTATTAAAAAACGAAATAAAAACATGAATTTTTTTATAAGAAAAGATGTTTAATACATGGTTCTATTTTTATTATGTAAAATATGTAAATTGATTATATAAAGTTTTAATCTTAAAAAAAAAGAATATGATTCCATTAAAAATATAATGGAACCATTAAATCATAATTTCCACTAAATTAAGGAATATATTACATGGTTATTAATTAGAAATTATGATATTTTTATAAATTGCAAGTTCCATACATAACAGATCCTACAACTATAAAGTTAATAGTAAAAGTAATTACTGAAACCTACTTAAGATTTGTAATTACAAAGTGAATTGAAAAAATAATTACCGAAATCAAATTTAAAGATTCTGCAATTAAAAAAAAAAACAATTAATTAATAATTGTAAGTTCTACACCCCCATAGACCTACAATTATAAAATTAACAGTGAAAAATAATTGTAGGTTCCACACCCCCATAGACCTACAATTATAAGACTCATGGTATATGATAATTGCAAAAATCTACCCCCTAAGATTCTGCAATTATATATGATAAAAAATATAAAAAGTTATTTACTTAAATAAACTTTTTACATCCTCCTGTAAAGGAATTACATATATCCACCATTAACCTATGTTTTTTAGTAAGTATATTAACATGAATTGTAATTTTTCTAATTTATATTTCACCAACTAATTTAGATAAAACAAATAATCCAAATCAAGTTCTAATCCTGATTAATATAAATTAACTTAATAATCTTCTATCCTATTTTTTATTTTAAGTAATATTTCACCAGATATTGGAGTTTTTGAAGCGGATATCTTAAGTAATAATTCCATTGCTTCCTCACTGCTTATAATACCCCTTTCGATACTATTTACAAAAATATCCTCCAATGAGATATAATTGATTTGGAACTTATCTAAATACTCCTTCATTTCATTAGGATCTTCCACAAGAATAACTCCATTATTTACCTTTGCCATAGCCATCAACATGGCCTCGTTATCACTTACATATTTACTTGAGGTTAAATCCATAAAGACCTTGAATTCTTCAGAATAAACTTTAATATCTTTAAGTTGAATAATCTTATTTTCAACCAAAGGTTTTAACCTCTTTTCCATTTTTATTGAACGGCAAAGATCATTATAAGTTTTTGGAGTGGTAACAATCTTATTAAATTGTCTATTTAACAAGTCAATATTATCAACTCTAACAAATGTGAAAAGAATATTGTTGTTTAAGTAGAGAGTTTTAGATTCCATTTAGTCACCTTTTATACTTATATACAATTTCATCTTGGAATCCATCTAACAACATTCCATTTCTTTTATCCTCGGATATAAGATTAGAATTGTAAGCATCCTCAACTAAACGAACATAATTACCAATCACTCTTTTACTATTATATTCAGGAACTTGATAAATTGATTTATCAAAACCTCTTAACTTTGCTTCATGACTAATCTTAACATTAGACAAATTGTCAAATTCTCTTTCATCAATAAATTCATCTTGAAGAAGCCTTGTAATTAAAGCTTGATGTGAAATTTGGAAATATTGTTCACACACTATGGCATCATCCAAGGTCCATTTTTTAATATCTCTAGATTTGATAAATTTCTTTAAACCTTCATAAGGAATCAACACATATGAACCGAAGAGCTCAGCCTCCTGCTCTGAATCACTTTTATCATTATAATTACAGACAACGATATCATCATTAAAATTATCATCATATAATAAATGATATAATTCATGGGCAAGTGTAAACCTTTGTCTACCTAAAGAGGAATTGGAATTTATACCTATAATACTATTGGTACCATTCTTTACACACATACCACTAGTATTTGATGACATTGGATGGAATATTATAGTATAATCTGTAAAACAGGTCGGGACCATGTGAAATAAATCTATAGGAATGTAAGGATTCATATTCAATTCATCCCTAAGCTCAACAGCAAATGAATTTAATTCTATTGGACTTTTCACATCAATCATCCTCCTTTAGATTATCTAAAAATTCAATATTCAAAACAATCTTGTTTATAACAGCAATTGCTTCTAAATCTTCAACACTAACTTTTTTAGATCTGAACGCAAAATTTAAAGGAGTATAATTGTCAGTTTTTCCAATAACATAATCCCTGGAACAGCCATATAATTCACAAAGCTTGTTTAGGGATGTTAAATTTAATGAACGTTTCCCGGATTCAATCTTAGCTAAAGTACTTTGGTCAATGCCCAAATAATTAGCTATACTGGATTGATTAATATTCTGGGAAGTTCTTAACTCTTTTAATCTTTTACCCATCTCAATATTTTTTTCACTTTCTGCCAAAGAAATGCCTCCAAAGTAGACATGAATATATTTGTCATAATACTATTTAAATGTTTTTAAGAAAATATGACATATCAATAAAAATGAATATAATCACCATTGATTAAAACAGATTAGAATTGGTAAAAAAGACAAACAAATCCTGAAAACCATTTAAAAATTTAATGTGGAGTAAATCAATGAAATTTAATTAAATAAACCTTAAATATATGTAATTTTTATATCATTTAGATTATTTATCAAATAAAATAGATGTAAGGATTATATGACAATAATCCAATAAAAAATAGCCTGATAAAATTAATAAAAAAATATAAGTTTAGAATATAACCCATTTAAATAAACCAGATAATAATTAAATAATTAAAAACATTGAATTTAAGATTTGATTTTCTTTGTATGAGGAACGAATGCAAGATAATTTAATATTGATGCAATAACCATTAATCCTAAAACTAATGAATTTACCTTATAAAAGAAATAGATTCCTGCAAATAATGTTGCAGTATTAATAAATATCCCTACAAAAGCATCGGATCTATTATAAACTGACTCGGTTCTTGTTATAAGATATAAAAATATTAACATAAAACACAGAATTGTAACATAAAATCTAATATCAGTAATGTTTTTAAAAGCAAAGTATTCTAAAATCAATGAAATGGCCAATAATACTACGGATATAATTACTAAAACCCTCTGAAACATATTATATCCAGGTTTACTTCTAAAAAATTTATCAGTATTCATAAAGAACTATTTAATTTAAGAAATATTTATAATTTTTTACAAGTTTTAGTGATTCTGTCATAAAAATTCAATAAAATAAATTAAAAATCCATTAAAATTTATGCCAAAATATTATGACTGATTATTTGTAGGAATATACAAATTTTAATACTGTCATAAAAACCTAGTAAAAAAAAATAAAATCAATTAAATTTTATGCCGAAATTATTTTTATTTTTATACCCACATGGAAAAGAAGTAAAAAATAAAATGTAAGTCCAAATGAGAAATAGCTAAAGATTGAAATTGGTTTAACTGAAAAAAATCAAGTCTATAAAAAAAGTAATAAATAAATGGATATTAACCAGAAATCTAATCGTCTTCCTTTGTAAAGGCGTCCTTGAGATTTCTGTTATAATCATGTATTAGAGAGTAATGCTCAAAGTTTTTATATTCCAATATGAACATCAGATAGTTGTCCTGAAAATTCCCATATACGTTAAAGAATTCTTTTATAATGTCTGAGTTGAATTTTGTAAAAGAATCAAAATCCCCTTCATCAACCATTTTAAATTTAAAATCCGCTACCTTTAAAAGGTCCTTTAATGCAAATTCCAATAAGGTCAATAGATATTTATAGATTACATCATTTTGAAATACCTCATACAAATAGCCGGATAACTCTTTAAAATCTTCATATTCAGCATTTACAACATATTCGGTTTCAAGAAAGCTTAATATATATTTAACATTATCCTCTACATCTTGACGGATATTATCATCACAAAGTACAAAAGCCTCTTCCGTTGTATCAATCATGTTGGAGTTAATTTCTATCAAATTAATAATTGATTCCTTATACTTTTCACCATAATCCATAATATCACATCATTTTTTAAATTAATAACTTATCTGCATTAAGTAAATAACTATTTAATTGAATAGAACACATTTTTACTTTTCAAGATTAAAACAGATTAGTTATTTGATTTTATTGTTAATTTATATAAAGTCACTGAATTAAGTTATTGATTTTTTTATTATTTAAACTTACTAAATTCCAGATAGAGTTTGATTCTATTGGTTACTGAATTCCAAATTAAGTTGTTTAATTTAACTTTATTACTTATTTATAGATTAATAAAATAGGTTCCTTGATTCTAATTGTTTCATATTGGTTACTGAATTCCAAATAAGTTGTTTTGTTGTTTAATATAACTTAATGTAATAACCATGAATATACTCAAAGATCCAGAATCTCGGACGGTTTATCTACAACCTTTATAGGATAATCGTCAAGGTATGCATCATCGGAACCCTGACCCCATTTTACTATGATGACATCAATATCCACATTCTTTCCTGTTTGAATATCTGTATACCTATCCCCAACATACACAATCTCCTCCTTGGAAAAGTCCTCGGACTTGATTATCTTGTTAATTAAAAATGGATCAGGTTTGAATGGCTCATCCCTTATATGGCCTATCACATATTTGAAATCTATATCCGGAAATAGCTTTGATACAAGCATCTTTAATAGATCATCCATACGATTAGAACATACTGCCAGGGTTATATCAGGATTGTCATTGAGTTCAGCAAGCATTTCCAAAATGCCCTCGTATGGTTTTGTATGGTCCTTAGGACTCTTTATGTAGATATCCATATATTCCTCCAGAATATCCTCATCGGAGCCCATGAATGATATGAACTCCTCAAAGTTAATGTCATCTGCAGTTTTAAATGGAAATATCGGTTGATTAAATTTTTCCAAAGCCTTATTATATGCACTTACGGAATCGTATAATGTATCCACAAGCGTTCCGTCAAAATCAAAGATATACAGTTTCCTCATGTAAAAATTCCCCATAATAATTAAAGTTTAAATCCGATACATATCCCATTTCCTTTTTTTTAATCTTAATACCTAGATTTCTAAGGATTATGAAAATGGAAATATTTAAAATCACAAGTCCAAAAGGTCATAAGCGTTATCAATCATCTTTAAAGGATAATTGCAGTGCATGGAGATATCATCCTTCTGACCCCATGTTACAAAAGCCATATCAACATTGGCATTCTCGGCCGTTAGGATATCGGCACTTCTATCTCCAACATACAATACATTGTCCTTATTCAGATTTGACTTTTCAATTATCCTATTAAGTTTATATGGATCTGGTTTTCCAGGTAGACCTTCCCTATATCCCACAACACAGTCGAATGCGATGTCACTTAAGAGGTAATCAACCAAACTGTCAAGCAATATCTGATCACGGTTGGAGCATATTGATATGGAAACACCATTATTATTTAATGTTTCCAGGACATCATGAATACCAGGGTATAGTTCCGTATGATACCTTTTGGATTCAAGTGAGTTTCTCCTATATGCCAGCTGGATATCCCGAATAGGCAGGTTATCCGCATTGTCCTCCAGCCTATGTGCAAAGTTTCTAAAATCCACATAGTTAACATTTTCCAAATCGTTTATATGAAATGTGTCCACATCATATTCAATCAAAGATTTGTTGAATGCAATCAAAGAATCCAGGAAAGTGTCCGCCAATGTTCCATCAAAATCAAAAATATATCCCTTTCTCATCAAATAGCCCCTTTACCAAAGGTTTAAATATGTATCCCTTTAATGTTTAAATTCAAGTCCATAGCAATAGATTAAAACCTAAAACTCAAATGTTCCTATAATAATAAACCTAACAATCAAATCAAAAATCCAAATCTCATCAGATAAAAATAAAGCTTAACAATCAAATCAAAAATCCAAATCCAAACTCCATAAAGCGATTATAAACCTAGTCAAATTAAAAGTCCAGATCCAACATCTCATAAGGTGAGTCAATGGTCCTTAAAGGATAATCGCTTGAATAATCCTCATCATTGCCTTGACCATATGTCACCAAAACAATATCCATGGAGGCATTCTCTGCCGCTGCAATGTCCGCATCCTTATCACCGAAATACAATACTTCATCCTTGCCGCAGCCTTCCCTTTCAACTATCTCATTTAGCCTGTATGGATTAGGCTTATCAGGTATGCCTTTCCTATAGCCTGAGATATACTTAAAATCGATATCCTTAAAAAGCTCTCTGGAAAATTCGTTCAAATATTTCTCATCCCTGTTTGAGCATATCGCCAATGTTTTTCCCCGATTGGACAGCTCTTCTAGAACCTCTTTAATACCATCATATGGACGGGTGTGGATTTTCGGATAATCCTTATATAAATCAATGTATGCAGGATATACGTCTGTTTCCTTACCTGCATCAATATCTTTTAAAAACTGTCTGAAATCCTTATAATATAATGTTTCTAGATTCTTATCATAAGTTGGTTTATCAAATCTTTTTAAGACTTCATTGACACATGCAATGGAATCCACTATAGAATCCACCAAAGTCCCATCAAAGTCAAAGATATACAATTCTTTCATAATATTATATTATCATATAACATATTAAAATATTTTTTAGGGTCATGACCGACTGATGTTTTTTATAAAATCAAAAATTAAATTTTTTATGGACATACCTGGAGGGGAATCCGATTCTACTTTTAATGCTAATGGAAATTTTTTTATGATTAGCAAACAATATAATAAAATGATTATTAAAGGTTTAATCAAAATTATGAAAGATATCTTTTAAAAGTGTTTTTTAAAGTTAACTATAAACATTTTATTAAATTTTGAAATCTATTAAACATTGAATTAAAGTTTTAATAAATGAAAAATTAATTTGGGGATAAATATGTCTGATGAGATTAATAACAAACGTTTAGACGATTTAATTAATGTAAGTCCAGAGAAGAGAACACGTGAATATGAGAAAATGCTTATTGAAGAGTTGAAAAAAGCATCCCTACTTTTGCCGATTGAATTTACAAGAAACAAAGATGCCCTGGACAATGTAAAGGTGGGGGAAACCTATACAACCAAGGAACCCCTTGGATTTAAACCCTTGACCTATGTGGATGAGAATAGAAATGTGCATCTGTTTGTATTTACAAACGAAAGGGAGTTAGTCAACGTTAACTGCGACAACATATTACTAATAGATAGTGCAGATATTGCCGAAAAATTTAAAACGGCAAACTTTAGGGACATTGTCATTAATCCATTTAATGAGAATGGTTTTTCAATAGCATTTAAGGATTTTTTACGTTTATTTAATGATGAAAAGAATTCAGGTAACTTAAATCAGAAAGAAAAGGTTAACATGACCTACAACCAGGCAGGTTTCTTTGTCAGAGACCTAAACCTATCCGAAGATCTAATCAACAAATATGAAATTGGTCAAATAATTCAGGAAAGGGCACTTGTAGATTCAAGCAATAAGATTGGTAAGATGATTACAAACTGTCGTTTTGCCATCATATCCAATCATTGTATGGACTGTTCAAAGTTTGAGGATGGGACCAATTGGAATTTATTCACCTGTGGTCCTAATTCATTGTTTAAGGTTTTAGACATTTATGAATATAAGGGCAAAGTACAGATTCTTCTTTTACATCTATTTAAAGACAATTGGAAACCATTCATTAGGGATGATACAATTAATCAAATAGTTGTTAATGATTCAAGAAGAATCTTTAGAGAAACTTTTAACACTGCCCCTGTTCCGGAACTTACAAGTGATAGATGGTTGGAAAGATGTGGCTTTCCAGTGGGTTTAGATAATGATGGTAATTTCTGGGAGATCGAATAGACCATTTTATAGGTTTTAATAAATATTTTTAATTGATTTAAAACTAAATAATTTTTAATTTAATATTTTTAATTTACCAGAAAAGTATAAAAAAAAGCAATTAGAAAAATTCAAAATTTAATTCCTAAAAAAAATGACAAATACTTATTTTAAAACCCAATAAAAAAAAAGAAATCTGATATTTAGTTACAAAAAATAAGAAATACCTATTTCAAATTACTAAAAAAAACAAGCAACAAATCTAATTTTAAAATTCAACAAAAAAAAATATTAAAAGAAGTAATTAGTAGAACCTAATTACTTTCAGCATCAACCAAAGCCAAAGCCTCCTCAATGATCTTATCCATATTATAGTATTTATATAGACCTAAACGACCACCGAAGATAACCTTGTCCTCTTCATCTGCTAGTTTTTGATATTTTGCAAATAGATTGTTGTTTTCCTCATTGTTTACAGGATAGTATGCCTCCATGCCCCTTTTCCAGGTTTGCGGATATTCATGGGTAATGATGGTGACATCGGATTCAGCGGATTCAAAGTGCTTATGTTCGATGATTCTTGTAAACGGAGTTTCAGCATCGGTATAGTTTACAACGGCATTTCCCTGATAGTTATCGGTATCCTTCAATTCAGTCTCAAACTTGAGACCCCTATATTCAAGCTCACCATAGCAGTAATCATAGAACTGATCTATCATACCGGTAAATATTACCTTATCCGCAACATTCATCCATTTCTCCTTATCGTCGAAGAAATCGCAGTTAAGCTTAACATCAATGCCGTCCAAAAGCTTTTCAATAATCTGGGTATATCCCCCAATAGGTATTCCCTGGTATAAATCGTTGAAATAGTTATTGTCATAGATTAGTCTTACAGGCAAACGTTTAATAATGAATGCAGGAAGCTCGGTACATTTCCTTCCCCACTGTTTTTCGGTGTATCCCTTAACCAATTTTTCGTAAATATCCTTACCTACAAGACTGATGGCCTGTTCCTCAAGGTTTCTAGGTTCTGTAATATTTGCCTCGGCCTTTTGGGCCTCGATAATTTCAACCGCTTCCTGGGGAGTTTTGATTCCCCACATTTCATGGAAAGTATTCATGTTGAAAGGAAGATTATATAGTTCACCCTTATAGTTTGCAATAGGTGAGTTTGTAAAACGGTTAAAATCAGCATATTTATTTACATATTCCCAGACCTCTTTATTGTCTGTGTGGAATATATGTGCACCATACATATGAACATTTATACCATGGTCCTCTTTGGTATAAACGTTACCTCCGATATGGTCCCTTCTTTCAATAACCAAACATTTTTTACCTTTATCCGTCATTTCACGTGCAAATACAGAACCGAAAAGTCCTGAACCAACTATTAAATAATCATATTCCATATAAATCACAATATTTTTATAAAATTTATAAAACTAATTATAATAATAAATTATATATATTTCTTAATTAAATAAATTTTAGCCTTTTTATATTAGAATCTAAAAAAAAACAGGGAAATTAAAAAAAGTAGATAAAAAAAACAACATTTCATAACTAACTAGATTTTAGCATTTTATTATAAAATCTTAAAAAATAGTGGAAATTAAAAAAAGGTAAATTAAAAAGCAATACATCCTAATTAAATGGATTTTAGCATTATTTTAAAATCTTAAAAATGGAGTAAAATAAAAAAGTAATTTAAGAAATAGTCTTTAGGATAAGGCATGTGGAATGAAAACCACCAGGTTAACAATGGATGACGCCAAAACAAATAAAACGTTAAGTAAACTAGTGTTCCAATAAACTGCCATAACAACTACAAGCAAAACTATGGTCATGATAATTGCAAATATGGCCTCGGCTTTATTGTTTGAATTGGGAATCAATCTTTCATCTTTAGATACAATGTAAATAAAGAAGATCAAAAAAACTCCAATAGCTACAGCAAAATTAAAGTTATATTGATTTACATCTATCCAGAACTGTAGAAACATACAAATGAAAAGTAGTGCACATGAAAAATAGATTAAATACTTCTGAAACCTTGAATATCCAGAATCCCCTTTCATCAATTCCTCTTTAAAATTCATATTAGTACTTTATTTAAAGTAATATATAATTTTTATCAAATCTACTTAAATAGGATATTAAAAAAGCAATATAAAAACCTAACAAAAATAAAAATCTGCTTAAATAGGATATTAAAAAAACCATTTAGAAACATAGTAGAAATGAAATCCACTTAAATACAATATTAAAAAAAACCATTTAGAAACATAGTAAAAATAAAATTAAAATAAAAAAAGTAGATTAGATAATCATTTTATAGGCAATATTAATTTCTATTTGGACAGACTGGGATGAATAACCTTTATACCGTCATCTTCTAGGACGTCATATAACTCTGCATGCTCCGTATGGACCGGATATAATATATCGGGATGAATCTCCCTTACCATCTCAAGAAGTTCAGGGCCCTTTGCATGACCTGATACATGGAAGTGATTGTAAATCGGAATGTTAAAATGATTTAACCAGTTTTCGGTTATCTCATAATTCATCTCCATCTCCTCATTAAAGGGTTCGGTTGTACTGTGAAGATATATCGCATTTTCAGGTTTAATATCGATTAGCTCCATGAATGAAAAATTATCAAGACGTATAATAAAGCCTGATTCATTATCCTGGATATCCCCATAGGTGTATGCATTGTCATAGTCCAAAAATTCCCTCTCCCATTTTTCATATTCCTTTATATAGATGTCCTCATCGGCATTAACCCAATTATTACCTTTTGAAACATAGAAATCACTTGAATGGCCATCACCATTTCTCAAGGAGGACACAAGTCCGTCGCCCTTACGCCTTATATAGATTCCGATATTCTCATCATGGATACTTGGATAGATGGTCTTCTCCTCGTTTTCCTCCTCAATAAGCTTTAACATATATGCCTGTTTAGTGGAAACTAGCAATGTTCTGTCAGTCTCCTTTGCAATGTTATGAAAAGTAATCAGCCTGTCAAGATCCCTGAGCGGGAAATTAGCGATGACAAGGCCCTTAAAGTCACCAATCAGATTATAGACCCTTTCCTCAATATCCTCCTCCAGTTCAAGATACTCGATTCTATTTCCCTCATCGTCGAATTCCCTTCTATGTTCCTCACTGTTGATTCTTGTACCCTCACATATCATGACATCAGGTGAAAAGCTCTTGGCATGCTTTACAAAATCCCTGGTCAAATCCCTATTTCTACCGTGGAAACGTAAATCTCCGGTATATACAATGTTCTCCTGGCTTCCCCCAATTAGAAAACCTGCAGCACCCGGAAGGGAATGGTCAACAGGAGCAAGCTGAACATCTAAGTCTCCAATAGTTTGAACATCATAAGGCTTAAGTATTCGAATGTCCCTTGGATGTTTAGCCTCATCACCTGTAAGCTTCTTAAAACCGCTACCTGTTTTTTTGGGAACATAGGTGAATTGGGTTTTATACTGATAGATATCCTTAAAACCAGAGTTAAGACCTGTCTCATCAATAACCTGCAATATTATCTTGGAGTTCCGGGTCATGTAAATCGGAATGTCACTTCTAAGATGTGATATGTAATCCGCATGGTCCGCATGTGCATGTGATAGAAGCAGACCGTCCACGGCAGGTTTCTCCTCCTGCGTAATTCCCATATGACCTAGAAAATCAGATCTGTATATCCCCTTAACATCAGGTATAAGGCCCACTTCAATAAAATCCCCGATACCGTTAGCCTTTCTAGGATTAATGAATTCAGAGAAAAATTTACCGTATTGCTTAAAGCTCATTCCAAAATCAAGTAAAAGTGAGGTGGAGTCCATATCCAACTTGATCTTGTTTCCACCAATCTCATCTACTCCACCATAAAAACTAATATCACTCATATAAACCCCTTAAATTAAATTTTAAAAATAATTATTTTATAATAATTTGACACCGACTTAAAAAGGATATTGGGATATCCTTTTATAGTTGAAATTAATATAATAATTATTGGAAAACATTATAAATCATGAAAAACATATTATAGTAATAATATTAATTTAATGATTTATATAAATTAATAAATTATTTTTATTGTCTTTTATAGTTCCTTAGTGTAATGGCAATCATACGAGACCCTGGATCTTGTGATGGCGGTTCGACTCCGCCAGGAACTACTAACATTTTTGACAGTGGTTCTCTTTTTCTTTCAAATAGAATATTTATTTAGCATATTTATTTTTATATTTTTTCAACCAAATATAATGAAAAACAAGAAATCATTAGCGAATTTTTAAAAAAGTAGTCATTGTATATGAAATAAATCAAAAGAAGTATCTAACTTAAAAAAAATAATCCAGTTTAAAATATACATCAATATACTTTAAACTTAAAAAAATTAGCATTAATAAAACAGATCAATACAGATACATAATTTTTTTAATCTTCAAAATATATAAGTGGAAAAATAGAAACACACTATAAAAGAATAATATTATTTATAAAAATCCTTTAGAAATTAATGTATAAGATATCTTATATTTTTAAGGAAATAAAATAAATAGACATGAATAAATAATAAATAAAAAAATAGCAAATAAGAATGTGGAAGCACTTCATTACTTCCCTTAAATCTCATTCTTTTATACTGTAATCATTTGAGTTTCAGTATGTGGAATATTCAAGTAATTATTAATTAAACATTTTAAACTGGAGTCCTGATTCTTATTATGAACTTTAACAACAAAATTAATGTTTACGGTTATAGTATCTTCATTAACTGTAACATTCATCTGAAAGGAATGCATATTTTTTAAACTATATTTTTTAACGTTTAAAACTTCAGAAGCGTTAATGATTTCTAAGGAAACAGGTACACCTTTAACGTCAAAATCCAATAAAATATTATTATCCATTTCAATGGTTTCCCCATATTCATAATCATTCTTGATAGTTACTGTTAAAATATCATATGAAAAATCATAATTATAATCAATCTCAAATGAATTAATTGGAATATCCACGTTCTCGCCTCTCTTTCTTTTGATAATATACTGTAATAACATTAATTTTTTCAAAATCATCTATTTCTATTATAATATATAATTCCTTCTTTGATTTTTTATTTTTATGAGGAAAAATTAATTTAAATCTATTATCTGTAGTTTTAGAAATAGATAAGGGTATACGTTCAATCAAACAACAAATAACATAATCAATAGGAATATTCCTTAGTTCACATCTTTCAGATGCATGTGGAATAAGGTTTATTTTTTCTTTCGTAATATTTTTAAGAATTTTTAATGCTTGAACAATATTATAATCCTTCAATTATATCACATATATGTTATATATAAATTATTATATAAAATTTTTATTAATCAATAATTTTTTATTCAATTTCTTTTAATGATTATTTTACTACTTTTTGTGCTATACAAATTAAATACATTCAATTGATGTAAATTCTAGAATAATCATAAAAAAATAAAAAAACAAGTCTTAACTTAAAAAAAAAGAATTTAAGTATTAAATACTTTTAAAATTTTAATCTTTAGGTTTTAGATATATGACACTTAAAGACATTAAGGATAGAACCAATATGGATAATGGATTTCCAGTGTTATAGTTTACAAGCTCTCCTGATGTTTGGTATTTCTTAACCTTACTATCGCTCATTTTTTTAACCTGACTATATGTCTTATTGGTTTTATTATTGGTGTTATTATCGTCGTCAGTGTTGTTTGTGTGATTGGTTTGATTGTCGTTTGGATTTAAAACCGTTGTGGTGTTTGTTGCATTTATAACATTAGTCTCGTTAGATGAGGCAAACACAATGTTTGTAAAGTTACCTGATCTAACTGCGCTAAATGTTATATTAAAGCTTGCAGATTCACCAGGAGATAAATCATTTAAATAGGTAAATGTATTAGCTGATTTAACCCAGTCAACACCACTAAAACCATTATAATCCAAACCGTCAACATCCGTTTCATTTACCCGAATATCATGTAAAGTTAACTGTCCAGTATTCCTTACAACAATGGTAAATGAGACTAGTTGGCCAGGATTTACGGTTTTATTATTTGCAATTTTAACAATATCCATACCTACCAGATAGATTGACAATTCCAAAACTTGATAGTCAATTACTGCATATAATGTATTATTAGTTGTTCCATTAGAATAGACCGTATAAAATCTTTTATCAACTAATTCACCGACAGTAGGATCAAATATACCGGTATCTGCATTAAAGCTAACATTACGTATAGGCAAAACACCGTCAAATGAATATGTGTTATTGCCATCGGTATATTCCAGCAATCCTGAAATAAGTTTCTCATCCCTTGAAGTGATTAAGGTTCTATCACCAATAGAGCCATCACTGTTTGAAGGTTTAAAAATCATCAAAACCCAGTTTCTATTATTTACGGTTGTAAACATGTCATAGGAGGAGATTCTATTTTCCGGATTGTCATTGGAGCCCCACCAATTATAGGCAAAATCAAGTTCTATTATGCCATAAATATCCTTACCCATACTATCGGGATTATCAATTATGACGGAATTGTTTACATTAGCAAAAAACACATGTAATGCACCGCCAGTTTTTGCGGTATTGTTAATGAAAGTTGAGTTAAATATGTAAGTATAAGTAAATCCATCTTCAATATGACCTATTGCTCCCCCCTTGGAATTTGCGGTGTTGTTTATAAACGAACAGCCATTTACATAAAGGTCTTTCATGAGAATAGCTATGGCACCGCCACAATCATCCTCATTAGTTCCATTTGATGTATTGTTGTAAAAGCTTGAGTTGTTAATAGTGCATTCAACTGAATATAACAGTATTGCACCGCCACTATTTCCAGTATTAGATTCGAAATAGCAGTTATTGATTGTGGAATTTTTATCGGTTATAACGATTGCCCCACCCCTAAGGGAGGTATTGTTTAGAAAGGAACAGTTATTAAATATTCCCTCTGAATGGTATATGTTAACTGCACCGCCATATGAGTTGTTTGCTAGATTATTCGTAAAATCACTATTATTTACTGCAAAATTAGAATAGTATACTCCAATAGCGCCACCGCCTGATGCTACATTATCTGTGAATATACAGTTGTTAATTGTAGAACTGGAGTTACTTATAAAAACAGCACCACCCTCATTAGATGCACTATTGTCTGCAAAGTAACAGCCATTCAATTCAAGATTGGAACAATTCTCCACATAGATTGCCCCTCCAAAACCGTCAACAGAGCCACCATTTCCATATTGGGTACAGCCATTTACAAATCTGAGATTGTTGATTTTGACATTAGATCCTCTAATGAAAAATGATCTATTGAAATTATTTCCGTCAATTGTATGTCCGTTTCCATTTATAGTTAGATCCTTATCAATCAGAATATAACCGTTATCAGAGTCCTCACTATAGGTATAGTCCTTATCAACATTAATTGAACTTCCATTTGCCGCATTATCTACAAGATTCTGAAAATCTGTAAAAGTTCCGACATTACCATCAGTTAAAACAGTGGTATTTTCATTATTCGACAAACTAAGATTATCCCCATCTCCTAAGCTTTCATTTGCAGAGATTGCAGATAAACTTACCGTTAAAACAAAGAATAATATTAACACGAATATTAAGTTTAATCTATTTTCCATTCTTTTTCACCCCCTTTTATACTAATTTAGAGAAATGAATAGCATATTAAAAAAAATAAATATATACTATTCAAATATATTTAAATAATTAGATAAATATATTGTGGTTGTTTAAAAAAATATAACATATATTATAAAACTATCATTTTTAAAATCATCCCATCATGATTTTTCTTGTTTTTTAACCACAGATTACATCATCAACAATGATTGCTAAAATATGGAGAGTTCCAATTTAGATATTTTATCCATAAAGAGTTTCAAATAACTGGAATAGTTTAAATTCTCTTTAAAAATAATTGTCAAACATTAAAAATGAAATCTATGTTCTGATTAAGCACATATACATTTTAAATGTTATATTTTCAATTTTTATAGATTATAAAAAAAATATGAATCTTTAAAAAACGATTGGAAAACTATTAAAATAATATTTAAAACCATATTAGGGAAAAAAATACTTTACTAAAAGTTTATATATAAAAATATGATTATAAAAAAAATCAGTTAATAAGTGATGTTGATGGCAGTGAAAGTTAATGCAAATCCCGCAATGATTAAATGGGCAAGAGAAGCTGCAGGATATAGTTATGATGATTTGCCTAAAACATTAAGCGATGCTGAAAAATGGGAAACTGGTGAGAAAAAGCCGACATGGAATGACTTAAGAAATTTAGCAAAAAAATATAAAAGACCCCCTTATTTCTATTTTCTTTCAAACCCACCAGAAGAAGAGGACATAATAGAATTTCGATCTGATGAAAGAATTGAAGAGTTTAGTCCAGAATTAAGATTAAAAATTCGTAAAGCCAAATTCAGAAGAAATGCATATATTAAAATTAATAATGGAATGAATAACCCTATTTTTGATTTCAATAGTGTTGTTATTAAAAAGACCTCTGTGACAAAATTAGCAAAACATATACGTAATTATCTAAATGTAAATTTGGAAATGCAGAGAAAATGGAAATTCAAAGACAACGGAAATGCAGATTATTCACATAAAAACTTTTTAGACCATTGGAAAGAGGTTTGCTTTGATTTAGGCATATTAGTTTTTGAAGCAAGTCAAGTTCAAGAATCTGAAATG
>JBJEIL010000177.1:0-4091 GCA_051876995.1 Methanobrevibacter sp.
GATCGATGAACTAGGATTTGTTAAGATTCTAGAAGGAAGATTGACTGTTGAGCTAAAACTACTGTAAACAAGAAGGGGACCTTGTAGTTTTAGTTGAAACTGACAGACGACTTGAATATTTTAATATTCAAAAAGTGAAAAATGTAGTTGACGATTAAAAATAGTTATTGAAACATAATATTGTTTCTTTAATCTATTTTTAGTTTGATAAAGTTGTAGAACTAAGGTTAATTTAATCTTAGTAAGTACTCTGTTGTTGAATTACTAAAATTTATTTAAAATATAACTGTAATTTTATTCTAATAAATTTTTAGTAATATTATGATTGTTAAATAGTAATAGTTTATTAGATTTTTTCTAATAAGCTATTTTTTTTAATTATCTTTGACTATTCTATTTATTAAATAGTTTTATATATTCTTTAATTGTTTTAAGATTTTTTTTTAAATTGTTTATTGTAACTTACTTTTTAATTGTTTTTTTAATAAAATTAAGCTATTTTTTTAAATTTTAATTCATTTTTAGAAAAAAATATATTTTATGTTATTTATATTTTATAATGATTTTTATGGGTTATGATGTTATTTTTCAAAGAAAAAGTATAAGGGATTATACTGATGAGGAAATTGGTGATGATTCAATTAAAACTATTTTAAAAGCAGCTATGCAGGCTCCTTCAGCATGTAATGCTCAAGGATGGGAATTTTTAGTTGTTAAAAATAAGGAAAATATTGGGAAACTATCAAAAATGAGTAAATATTCTAGATGTGCAAAAAGAGCTAATACTTTAATATTAGTTATGGTAAATTTAGAAAAGGTTCCAAATACTAGACCATGGTTTGCACAAGATCTATCTGCAGCTACAGAAAATATTTTACTTGAGGCAACAAATTTGGGTATTGGTAGTGTTTGGTTAGGATTATATCCTGATTCAAAAAGAGTTCAATATGTAAAAGAGATTATGGATTTACCATTAAATATTATTCCATTTTCACTTGTAGCCTTAGGTTATCCAAAACATGAATATGCTATTGAAGATAGATATGATGAATCTAAGGTTCATTATGAGAAATATTAAATTATTTAGATTCGATTAATAAAATAAAATTAAATAATTTTAAAAAAAAGAAATTAAAGTGGAATTTACCACTTTAAATATTTAAATAACTTTTATCTTATTACTGCATGTAGTTTTATAGTATTCGCTATCTCCTAAAAAGCTTACTGAGTATTTATAAGTTTTCTTTTGATTTAAAGTAACTTTAATTTTAGCTACTCCTTTTTTATCAGTTGTTGCTGTATAGGTTTTTCCATTAATAGTAAATTTTAATTTTTTACCTTTAATGACTTTACCTTTTTTATCTTTTAGTGTTACTGTTATATATTTAGATTTTGTTTTTAATTTGCATGTATTAGTATTTGTTGATATTTTCGTACTTTTTTTAGTTATAGTAATTTTAGATCTTGCAAAGCTTGCATCATATTTACTATCACTTAAAAATCCAATTGAAATGGTATAGGTTCCAATTTTTTCAAGATTTATTTGAAGTTTTGCAACTCCTTTACTGTCGGTTGTCTTAATGTATTTCTTGTTGTTGATGAAGAATTGGACTTTCTTATTCTTTAAAATTTTTCCATTTTTATCTTTTAATGTTACTTTAAAGTATCCTCCTCTTTCACCATTTTTGTAGTAAACGAATTCCTGTTTCATATCTGTAGATATTATTTTAGTTGAAATCTTATTAGACAATTTTTTAATTATTAATTTACTAGTATTAGTGCTATTGAAATATCTGTTGTCTCCGGTATATCTCATTGTAATATAATATTCACCAATATTAAGATTTGTTTTTAGTCTAGCTATTCCATAGTTATCCGTTGTTAGGTTGTATTTCTTGTTTCCATATACAGAATCAAGGTTTACTGTGATTCTCTCGTTTTTAAGTAGGTTATTGTTAATGTCTTTTAAGGTGATTTCATAGAGTTCTCCACTATTGTATTTGATTGTAATGTTTTCTCCAATAATTCTTGTTGGGGTTTTAAGTATTGTAATTGAATTTTTACCAGTTTCATGTATTCCATAGTATATATTATCATATTTATATGTAATATTGTAATTTCCTGGTTCTAACTCTATTTTTAGTCTTACAATACCATCTATGTCGGTTGTTAAATTATATGTTTTATAACTGGATTTACCTATAATACTTACAACTATATTCTTGCCATTTAATGTTTTAGCATTAGGGTCAATAAGACTAATGTTAAAGTATTTATTTTCCCCATAATACTGTTTAAAGTCAGTTCCATTTAATTTAATGTTGCTTGTTTCATTACTTTCTAAATCTTTTGTTAATGATATACCATTAACTGTTGGATAATACCAATTATTTCCTAAATAACTTATCATACATTGATAGTCACCAGGATTTAATTTAGTTTTAATGTATCCTATTCCCTCTTCGTCGGTTGTAGTGTTTATTGTGTAATTCTGATTTTCCATGTAAATGGTAATACTTACAGTTTGATTAGTTATGGCTCTCCTGTATAGATCAATAAGTTTTATCTGAATTAAACCGTCTGTTTTAGTAAGGTTAATATTTAAATCAGAGTTGATTCTACTTATTACTTTCTCTACAGTTATTTTAGCGTTTACCTTTGTAGGGCTATAACTTTGGCTACCTTTATATGAGGCAGTAATATTATAAACTCCTGGTAAAAGGTTAATAGCTATTTCTGCATTAGCTTCATCATTTGTAATAAGTTTAAAGCTTTGACTTATATTTCCTTGTTTGATAGTTAATTCTACACTTTCTCCTTTAATTGGATTATTTTCATTATCTAAAAGTTTAAAGGAGTAAATGTCTCCGTAACCATATAATGTTTTGTCTGTTGCTATTATTTTTGTATTAGTTGCATAAATTGTAACATTAAGAGTTATACTTGATGCAGTATACCAGCTATCTCCTTTAAATGAACTTGCAATTTTATATTTTCCAGGTTCAATTGATAATTGGATATCTGCCCTTCCATTTGGATCTGTATTAGTACTAAAGGCATAATGGTTCTTGCCGTCATTTACATCAAAGTAAATCTTTTTATTCATTAATGGATTATTAAAGGAATCCTTTAATATGACATAGAAGTCATTGTTTTTTCCATAATAAATTTGATTATATCCAATAATATTTGTGGATGATACTAATATACGTAATGATGCTGTAGCATTACTGGATTTAAAGTAATTATCACCATCATATCTTACTATTACTTGATAAAGGTCTGGTTTAAAATTTAATTCCAGATTCGCTGAACCTGTATCATTACAATCAAGTCTGAATGTTCCTTGATTTTCTCCTGTAGAATTAATGAAGCTTACAAATAATGTTTGATTAGCTATTTTATAACCGTTAATATTGATTAAACTTATATTGATTATTTGCTTATCACCATAAACTACATTATCATCAATTAATATCTTTGTGCTTCTATTGCTTATTCTTAAGTCTAATATCTGGTTATCCACATTAACATAAACTATGGCATCGTTATCTTTAAGATTAGAATATACTGTGGTATATCCAGTTCCATTTGTAATTGGGACAATCTTCTGATTTAAACTACCATAGGTACAATTAAAGTATGCTATTCTTGAATCAGGAATAGGACTTTCACTGTCAAAGACATCTCCTTCAGGATTTGTTAGCTTGTTTAAAGATACTTTAACCGTGTAATTATCTCCAGTATAATTTTCAATATTTAAGGTCATTACTATCCAATTATCTAGGATTAAATCTCCAAGGAATCTGTATGCCTTATCTGAAGTTGGACCTTGATTTGATCCCCACCAGTTAGATGAAGCATTCATCATTCCCTCTTTATTGAATAAATCATTACCTAAATATTTTGCTGTATTATTTATAAATATGGAATATTTGATGTTGGATGTTTTGGTATTGTAAATAGCTCCACCATAGGACGCACTATTATTTATGAATGTTGAATTCTCAACATCAAGTGTGCCCCCATTAAATATTGTACCTAAATTATTGTAGTCTAATCCGGTGTAATTGTTAGTATTGTTAATAAAT